>CALISP010000016.1 GCA_938041705.1 uncultured Cocleimonas sp.
TGTCCCACTTATTACTGAATTCTTTTTTGCATCTTATATTAAGGTAACGAGTTCATTTAACATCGGGCACATGAAATTTGAGCTTAGTGACTTAGTCACTGTGAAGGCAACGCTCCCCTATTACTAATAGGTTTATAATAGTAAATGCCTAATCCCGTACAATTCATAGGAGTCTAGAATGAGAATTGTGAGAACTTTATCCAGTGTAATTATCAGCATAATGTTTGTCTCAAGCGCTTTTGCAATTGATATTAAAACAGAACTTGATCCTGCAAAAATCAGTAAATCACGTCAAACTCCGTTTGGGTTGTATCTCACACCAAAAGAAGCATTTGAAGCGATCTCAGCTAACCCCAATATTGTAATGATTGATGTTAGAGACCCAATCGAAATCAGCTTTGTGGGACATCCTAAACCCATGGATGGCAACATTCCTTTGAGAACCGCTAGTCGTAAATTCAATACCAAAAGTGGTAAGTATGAAATGACTGCAAATCCTAATTTTGTTATTGAAGTTGATGCATTGATGAAACGTCTTGGATACTCAAAAAATGATCCGGTTTTTGTAACTTGCAGATCTGGCCCACGTTCAGCAGTTGCTGCAAGGTTACTTCATAAGGCTGGGTATAATAATGTATGGAACCTAGTAGAAGGCTTTGAAGGCAGTATTGATCCTAAAAGCGGAGCTCGTTCAAAAAATGGCTGGAGAAATTCAGAGTTACCTTGGTCATATAAAATTTCGGCAACAGCAGCTTGGCAACCTTCTTCTGAGTAGGAAGTTTTCATAATTGAACATCTTCCATACATTTTTGAACTTAGTGCATATATGCAGCACAATTTAAATGGCCAATGATGAAGCCTTTTGTGTATCTTACTAATATACACTTTATTCTACTGATCCTATGAGAAGCTTGTTTGGATTTAAAATTAAATGGACATTCCTAAAGTACTGCGAAATGCAAAAGAAATTAACATTCCTAAAGGAACAACCGTCTTTGAGCCCGGTGATCCTTGCAAGCAATTCGTATATCTCAAAAGCGGAACAGTTCGTGTTAATTTGATATCAAAAAATGGCAAACCAATAATGCTGTATCGCTTTGGTGCTGGTCAAACTTGTGTACTTACAACATCCTGTATTTTAAGTGGCGATATGTTATGCGGTGAAGCAATTGTAGAGGAAGATGTCGAGGCATATATTATTCCAATTAACGAGTTTGAAGAAAAGCTTGGTAGCTCCACTGAATTCAGAAACTTGGTATTCTCTTCATTTGCAAATCGACTAGCCTCGATGATGGAGCGAATTGAAGAAGTAACATCATCGCCAATTGAAACGCGTTTGGCAGCAAGTCTCTTTGAAAAATTCAAATGTGCAGATCCGATAAAGGTAACACATGAAGAATTGGCAGCTGATATTGGAACGGCACGAGAAGTAATAAGTCGCAAACTCGGTGAATGGCACAAGAAAGGCATTATAAATCGTGGGCGCGGCTCTATTGATATTCTTGACATCAAAAGGCTTCAAGAACTTTCAATGCATCGTGACTAAGTTACAGAACAAACCATTAATTTGCTTCAATATGATATTTCCAATCAACAAAGGAAAAAGCCATGGAACTCGCAAATGTTGGGTCAGCTGACCGTTTAATACGCCTAATCGCAGGCATTGCTCTAATAGTAATACCATTCTTAATGGGAATGAGTTTAAGCAGCATGCCAGGACTTGCGATGGTTATTATAGGTGCCATTTTAGTTGTTACTGCGGTTATTAAATTTTGCCCACTTTATAAAATAATTGGTGCGCGCACGAACAAAAGCTAAGTAAGGCTTGGGAGTATTTTCTTGTTACGTAGTTTCTTAAAAGCGTTTGGATTAGATTGGCTTTTGCCAGTGCCCTTCCAAACCTTAAGTGCTGAAAATACATATGCCCTTATGCAGAAAAACAGCCTAATATTGGTTGATGTAAGAAAACCAGATGAATGGCATAACACAGGAATACCAAAAAACAGTAGAGGCGTCACACTATCAGATGACGGCTTTGCTGAGGCAATTTTAAAATTAACTAATAACAACAAAACCAAATGTATTGCATTAACATGTCATGCTGGAAGTCGTTCAAAAGAAGCGGCATTCAAATTACACAACGCTGGATTTAAGAACCTTATAAGTGTTGATGGTGGCATCGTTAACTGGATCGAAGCAGAACTACCAACTATATTTGAGATCAAATAACCTCATCTCTTTTAATCTGTAGAAAGCATTTTATTATGGAAACAGAGTTCACACCGATTAACTCATTATTCGGAGGGGCATTAATTGGTATTTCGGTACTAATGTTATTACTCTTAAACGGACGCATAGCAGGTATCAGTGGCATTGTATCTTCAGTTTTGCCTCCGGATGTGAATAAACCTCGATTTTTTGAGAATGCCGCTTTCATACTTGGTCTTATCTTAGCTATTCCCTTGGTAGTTTTTTTCAGTGGCAACACACCAAGTCAGGCTATTACCTCTAATGCCTTTCTTCTTGGTGCTGGTGGCTTACTTGTAGGTATAGGTGCAGCAACAGCTAATGGATGTACGAGCGGTCACGGCGTGTGCGGTCTATCAAGAGTTTCCAAACGTTCAATCATCGCTACCGTAACTTTCATGACAGCAGCCGCAGTGACAGTATTTATTCTAAGACATGTGTTGGGGGGGGTAGTATCATGAGAATTATTGTATCTCTAATTGCAGGGTTAATCTTTGGGTTGGGACTGGTTATCTCTGGCATGGCCAACCCAGCAAAGGTTCAAAATTTCTTGGATGTATTTGGTATTTGGGATCCTAGCCTTGCTTTTGTTATGGCAGGTGCAATTGCTATATCAGCACCTGGCTTTATATTTGCGCATCATTCAGTGAAGCCAGTTTTTGGTTCTGAATTCAATATTCCAACAAACCAAATAGTTGACCAAAAGCTTCTTCTCGGGTCAGCCACCTTTGGTATTGGCTGGGGCATTGTTGGGCTTTGCCCTGGCCCCGCAATTGTTGCCTTAACGGGGTCCATGTCTGAAATCGTTGTATTTCTTGCATTTATGATTGCAGGTCTTGTTGTTGTTAAAACCTTGAAATCTGAACCTGGAATTTTCTCAACAACATAGATAAACTTATAGTTTATTCAAATTCCATTTGCTCAAAAACACGGCCAGCATTTCGAGTGGCTAACTCTTCGAATGTGTCAAGGTGCTTATAAGCATCTTGATCGACATAGTAGGCTTTATCCAAGCCACCACCTGCCTCAAGATGTTCGCTAATTTTTGCTCTCAGATCAATAAGATAATCTTTAGTGTAGCGACGAACTTGAGCCATGTTGGTTGGGTGACCATGACCGGGTATTACATATGTTGCATCTAATTTTTCAAACTCGTTATCCCACGTTTCAAGCCACGCTGCAGTATCCGTATCTTCAAAGATAGGAAGCAATCGTTCATGGAATGCCATATCACCTGCGATAACCAATTTTTCTTTGGGTAGCCAAACAGATATATCGCCTGCACTATGTGCTGGCCCTAGATAGAGCACTTCAATTGAAAACTTACCCATCTCAATTTTTTTTGCCTGTTCAAAAGTCTCAGTTGGTAAAACTACTTTTGTATTATCAGCACGCTCTTTTAGAATTCTTTGGTGACGTTCCAAGGTGTCGTAACCACGCTCATCAAATTCATACGCAGCATCCGCATGAGCAAGAATAGGTACGCCCAGCTCTCCCCAGTAGCTATTGCCAAGCATCGCATGCCCTTGTCCATTCTCGTTTATGATCAGTTTTACAGGTTGATCCGTTATAAGCTTAATTTCATCATGTAAGGCCTTAGCGAGATTATATGCTGCGCCACCATTTACAACAATAA
>CALISP010000017.1 GCA_938041705.1 uncultured Cocleimonas sp.
TAAAAGTAGGGGGGTGTCACCTATTTAAATTTCCATTTATACGTTAAAGCAAATCTGCCTTTGCTGAAATTAGTCTGATCCAATTGATTCGAACCGTAATTACTGTATTCAAAGCCCCATGACTTTGGATGCCAATCGTCATAACCAAATAAATAGTTATAGCCAATATCTCCACCATCTAATGGAGCGACTAAAATACCTTTTATAAACCAATATTTTTTAGGAGCCCATTGCAAAGATGCTGACAAACTAGGATCTCCCTCTATAGGTTTACTAAATGTAATCGTAGAGCTTAGTTTCTTTTCATTTAAGAATTTCGAATCTATTTTATAACCAATACTTGCAATCGCTTTTTTAATTTTTAAGCCATCACCAATTTTTAAGGTTTCATAATTGTTCAGTTGAACTGTCCAGGTTCCTTTGTGCCAATCGTCATATCCTAAGCCCCATGAATATCTAAAACCTTCATTGTCTTTCTCAAAGTTGTGCCTCGCTGTTCCTTTGACATACCAATAATTTTTTGAATCTGGTTTCCAAGTAGCACTTGCACTAAAATATGGTTTTCCACCTTCAACAGAATCTTTTAACGTTAATTGGCCTCCTAAGCTATATTTCTTTTTAACTTTTAAGGGCTTACTTGGAGTTTTTAAATTTAATGTTTCTGCATGTAAAGGTGCTTGTAATAATAAAAATGAAAACACTAAAATAATGTTTAATCTAAGACTCATTTAGTTAACCTCGCACTGCTGTGCTTTTCCATCTACAGCGGCTAAATCAATTTTTGACGGTGCTTTTCCTTGGCATTTATCACATATTTGGTATGTAGAGCCATATTTCTTATAAAGCAATGCACTTAAAATGACGCCATTAGTATTTGCTGTTGTTGTTGAATTGTATCCTTCGCCGTTTTCATAGGTGCCTGAATACCAGCCTTTTTTAGGGTCATAAGCACTCTTAACTTTATCAATTAAAACTTTACTATATTCATCATCAGGGTATAGAACAGCCATCGCTATTGCTGCTTTGTTTGATATGGTTTTATGCTGTTGTAAAATTTCACCCTTAGATGTTTTAGCAACCCAGGTTTTTCCAGCTGAAAAAATAGTGTTGTAGATAAAATATGGCTTTTTGTTGATATTGTCTTCTGAAACAGCTGTTACGATTCCAGTTTCTTGCCAACGTTTTTTCTGGACTTGGTAAATATTATCAATGATTGATCGGTTTTCTTCGTCATAACCATTCTCGATCGCATCCATCAAATACGACTCTGTGACTACTGAATTACTTGAATGATATTCTTCTGGTGTACGGTTATCAGTAGCAACGGTAACGCCGAGGATATCTACGTCTTTTCTATTTTCATTGTTGTATGTAGCTGAAATAGATAGATCGTGTCCTTCGCGCTGTAAAATCTTTCCTGCATATTGCTCATAACCCAATCGTCCTTCTTGAAAAGATTTTGTCTTACCTGATTCTGGGTAACGCTTGATGCTATGCATACGGCCATCTTTAATCAAACGATCAAAATTCCAACGATCTAAAGCTAGTTTTACTTGATGCTTAAATTTTGGATGCTTACACGTGAGTGTGTTTAACCAAGAAACCAAACGTGCTAAATCTAACACCGAAACACCGATGCCATCAGGAGTCTCCTTATTAGCATAGGTCACCATTTTCATCGTCTTGGTGTTATATACTTTGTTAGGTGCTTCACCATTAAACAACTCCATTTTGACGAGCGTTTTGATTAATGCTGTTATTTTGTCATCAAATTCTTTTTTAGGTATAAAACCAAAATCTTCTGCAGCGATTGTTGCCGCTAATGCCGAACCTGTATCCCACATGGTTGTAGATGGATATTGGTTGGCAGCATTAAAGAGACCTGTTTTTTCTTGGTAGTTATTTTCATAATAGGTCCACGCAGTTTTTGCAGTTTCTAGATCTGCTTCACATAATTCTTCTCTTGTAACAAAACACTGCTTTAACTCTTGCTCAAAGGTGCAACAAGGCTCGTGGTTTTTAGTTTGTTTTAACATTGAAGTTGGAGTGTCTAATTTTTCCATAAAGCTGAGTAATTTTGCCTTAGATTTATTATTTGATGTAGAGCTAATCATTAAGACTATTAACGCTAACAAACAACCAGCAATTATAGATATTACCCAGCCTCGTAACTCACTAGTTTCTTCAGGCTTGTTTATTTCAGTATTATTATTCATTTGCAAAAACCTGGTTTAAAGAATAATTCATTTATTTTTTCTTCTACTTTATCTAAGTTATAACCTGAATTTTTGTTCTTCCATTTTTCATTGATAAACTCTATAGAAGAAATAATTGACGTTACTTTGTCAGCAGGAATATCTTCAATTGTTGTAGCTTTAGAGACCTCTTTTTTAAGGTGAAAAAGTTGTTCTAAAGCGTCCTTTTTCTGTTTGTTATTTTGTAATTCTTTAGTTTTAAATAGTTCAAAAGCTATTTTTTCAAATGAAGTCGCTGCTGGTTTAGATTCTTTAAGAGGAATAGGTTTTACGTATGCTTTCTTTACATAAGCAGGTTCTATATAGCCGTTATTTGACATATTTTTACAGACATTCAAAGAACCTAATTTACCTGAGTGATTGGCTAAATCTTTAGATTGTTTCTTTAATACTTCTAATATTTTGTAATCTAATGAAATTAATTTTCCTGATTTTCCGAGTAAGTCTTTAAATTGTTTCTTTGCTAGATCTAATATTTTGTAATTTAAAGAAATTAACTCACCCGACTTTTTGGCAGAATTTTCAGATAGTTTTTTTACTTGATCTGAAACTTTATAATTTAAAGTAGTTAATTTACCTGACTTTTCACCTAAGTCTTTAAACTGTTTTATTACATTGTCTGATAATTTATAAGACGTTTTCTTAATTTCAATTATATTGTTTTTATTCTCATCTAATAATTTAGAATGTTTAGCGACAGTTGTATTTATTTTATCTATCGATGTTTTTAGCCCTGTTAGTACCTTTGTATTTTTGTCTTCAGATGTACTTTTCTTTTTATTATTAGTTGCTAACTTATTCAATATTTCTTGATTACTTATTGATAGCTTTGAATAGTCTTCCAAGGCCTTTGTATGATCTTCAAGAGCCTTAAAGTTTCCTTTAAGTAGAGTTTGATTGCTGTTAATAAGTTCTTCAACAGACTCATCATTTGTAGCAAGCTCTTTAATTTGTTTGCGCATAACTTCGTTATTCTTGGATAATTCGAATGAATTCCACGAAAGTAGTACAAATGTTGCAACCAATAGAATTTTTGTTAACATTTTATTTCTCTATTTAATTTAATACAGCGGTATCAGCTTTATTTTTATCGTTATCAATTTCTTGTTTATTTTCAGTGTTTAGGTTTATTTTGGTTTTTTCAAAAGGTAGTGGTCCAAGACCAATAGTCCATGCTAGTAGTGGTATTTTACTAATGACAACCGAGATGAATAAAACCAAAGATAAAATTACTGCATATTTGAATACGACTAATTGATAGGGTGCTAGGCTATTATTTACCATCAAAATATCGAATATATCTATTACAGCAGGATGAATTAAATACGTACCAAAAGTGAATTTTGACCAATTACTCATTCTTTCTGGCCAGTTAAAATGCTGAGTACCTAAGAAAATAAGAAGAAGGCATATTGGCAGTAATCCATGTGCATAATAGACTGAACCTAACTTAGGAACGTATGAACCGACTTCGATACTTTGTGCAGCATGGGTTAGTTTAATAATAAATAGTAAAGCAATGACTAATAGTCCAAAGCTGAATATCTTCTTAGACGTTTCTTTATCGAAATTCTTTTGCCAAATACCTAAAATACTATAAGCAGCAAAACCATAGCCCACATAGCCTAAGACTTTAATAATTCTTACTAAATACTCTAAAGTCGTTCTGTCTGTAATATTCCCCCATACCCATGAACTCATCGAAAGATTAAAAACGAGAAAAGGAACGACAAGTAAACCTAATAACGGCATTTTTAAGGCAAGCTTAAAAATAGGGTGAAATAAAAATATAAGGAAAATCGTTGGAATAAAGTGCATATGGTATTGAGACTTTCCAAGCAGAAAGTAATCAAGCCAAATTGTGGGTGAGGTTAATCTAGTCAACATTGGGTCTAGATACCCAAATGCATTTGCTTTTATTAATACAAAAAAGGCATAGAAAACAGTCCAGAAAGCAAAAGGCACGAGTAATCTACGGACCTGTTGTTTCATTGTCGCTATATAAGGCATTGGTCTTCTTTCTAGTTTGAAAGCCAATAAAAATAATGACAATAATATGAAAAACTCAGTACTTGCTAATTCAGCAGTGGTTCTCATTAAAACTGGAAAGATCCTTTCAGGAATTTCGTAATTTACAAACGCCTTTCCAAGCGGATCTGTGGTGGTATGTATCCCGATAATGCTAAAGGCTGCTGATAGCCTAGCAATGTCCAACCAATTCATTCTCACCGTGCTCATTGTGTTTTCACCTTAATGTTAGCGACGATGTTGTCGAAAGTCTGATTAGCCATGCCTGGGTATTTACCCGTTTCACGAGAAGTTTTAAACCAATTATCAAAAGTTGCAGATAACAGAGCATCAGCCATAATCACTTGATATGCTGCAAATTGATCTTTATTAGCTCTATGCGTAAGGTTTTTTCTCCATTTAATAGGTTTGTTACCTAAATCAAACTTGGGCCAAACCATCTTATTTCTATATTCAACCAGGTAATACGAATGGTCATGTTTAGGTGCAGCTAATGAACCAGCGATTTCGAATTTCTTATTAACAACTGTGCGATTTTTAGGAGACTTTATATGTGCAAAGTCAGTTCGGTTACCGATAACTTTTAGATCTATATCACCAACTACGGTAACAATGGCAAATAAAACTGAAGTAAAAACTAACGGGAACACAAACACACACAACAATAACAACACGCGCTTGCGAGATTCGTTATAAAGAGATAATGGTGTGTCTGTAATAGCTGTTGTCATTTTTTTTTAGTATTTATAATTATTGGTTGTTTTTGTTTTAAATCACTTTTAACTTTTTATTATTTGGAATTAAAGATAAATATATTGCTTAAATAATATACAAACCTTGCACACAATCATTTAATCACTATTAGTATGAATCTATACTTAACTAGAGCAGTTAATTTCACTATTAATTTAAAAGCCTAATTTGATGGCTAAATCTTGTTTTAATTTTAATTTAATAATTTTTGCTGTTGTTCTTGAAGCCATTGCAAGATACGTTGATCTAACCAGTACTCACTTCTCCAAGGGTATTTACCACTAATAAAACCAACGTGGCCACCTTGTTCAGTTAACTCTAAATGTACATCCTTAGATAATTCATGTTCACGTGGAGCAGAATGATCCCACATAAACGGATCATCTTTAGCATGCAGAATTAAAGTGGGCTTGCGAATAGACTTTAAGAATTGGCGACTGCTGCATTTTTCATAATAATCTTCAGCGCTTTTAAAACCATTCAAAGGAGCAGTGATCTCATCGTCATAACGATAAAATGTATTTAGTTCTTTCACATTAACCTTTAATGGAGACGAGAGAAGTTCTTCCTTTTCTTGGTATTTACGCTGGCAAGTACTAACTAAATAATATTGATAAACGCGTGAAAAACCTTTTTCAAGTTTGATGGCAGCATCGCGTAACCTAAACGGTACTGACACCGCAATACCTACTGTAGTGTCTGCATTTTCGGCTTTTTCACCCAGCCACTTTAAGGCCACACTGCCACCTAATGAAAATCCAATCACTGCAAATGGACTTCGACGTTTATCTACTTTTATTGACTCTATTACTGCTTGAATATCAGCCGAGTCATTACTTGAATAACCACGAGGAAGCCGATTAAGCTCACCACTACAACTACGAAAGTGCATGAAATACACGCCATAGCCAGCCATATCCAATTTATGAATTAAAGGTTTAGCATAGTGAGATTCTACTGAGCCTTCCATACCGTGCAAAATTAAGACGATAGGTTTATTTTTAATATCTTTTGTTTTAAGCACATCAATAAAATCACCATCATCTAGCTCAATACGCTGTGGTATCAATTCGATTTCAGGCTTGTGTTTAAAAGCAGTGCCCCAGATGGACTGTAAATGTGGGTTTTTTAGCCACCAAGCTGGTTTAAAGTCGCTATTGATTATTGGCATAAGTCATCAGTTAAGAATGTTGCTTAAATTAAGTTGCGAATTATGAATCAAATTCTAATCGAAAAATATTTATTTCGTATTCATCTGGTGAAGAGTGTTTACTAAAACCTAAGGATGACATGAGTTTATCCATAGATGTATTGTTTTTTAGTACTGTCCCTTCGATAATTTTAAGATCGTGATCTTTAACATGCTCAATAAGAATTAACATGAGTTGTTTGGCTAAACCTAAGCCATGATATTCATCAGCTATAGCAATAGCAAACTCACAACTTTTTTTATCTGGATTAATAGCATACCGACTAACACCTATTAGTATTTCCTTATTCTTTTTTTCTAGAAACGCACCAAATGCCATCTCTCTGTCGTAATCAAACTTAGTAAACCGGGATAACATTTCTGGTGAGATCTCGTTTACAGCATGCATAAATCTTAAATATTTAGATTCTCTCGACATACTATTAACAAGTTCAATTTCAGCCTGCGCATCTTCACCGCGGATAGGGCGCAATTCAACAGATTTGTTTTTCTTAATAGTGACACGACGTCGCCAATCTGAAGGATAAGGATGTATAGCTAAATGAGAAAAGTGCTTGTTATCGTTACTTGTTTTTTGGATGACGATACGTACATCATTTACCAATGCTTGATTTTCATCAAGCACCAGAGGATTAATTGACAATTCGAAAACTTGGGGTAAATGCACTGCAATCTCAGATACTCTTATGAGTACCTCTCGCAATTTTCCCCTATTTGCGGCGGGTAAGTTACGGTATTTATCTAAGAATAAACTGACTTGTGTATTATTAATCAATTCCTCCGCCAATCTTCTGTTCACTGGTGGTAACTGGATGGCTCTATCATTCACAATTGGAGATTCTACCCCGCTGCCTCCAAAGCTTATTACAGGGCCAAAAGCTGGATCATTTAAAATACTGATGTTTAAAAATCTGCCATTTGTTGGAGCATTCATCTTTTCAACAAGAATACCGTCAATTAAGATAGTGGCAGGTAAGTTAGAAATACTTTTTTCAATTCGTAGGTATGACTTCCTAAGCATTTTTTCGTTATTGATATTTAATACAACACCACTTACATCAGATTTATAGCTTAGGTGTTGAGTATCAATTTTTAGTACGACTGGATAACCAATTCCTTCCGCAATACGAATGGCATCATCCAAAGACTCTGTATGCATCGATGGAATATTTTTAATGTGAAAAGCTTCAAGTAATCGAATTGAATCCATTTTAGAAAGAACATTACGCTTCTGTTTTAGATTGGAACCGATGATTGCGTTGGCTGCGTCTAGATTGGGTAGTAATTGCTTTTTCAGAGGATAAGGAATCTTCAATTGGTTTTGTATATTAGCTAAGTGATTACAGAGAAAGCTAAACGCGTCAATCGCTGCTTCTGGAGTTCGATAATTAGATATCTTTTGTTTAATTAGAAATTTACGTCCTTTGCCACCAGATGAGGTTCCTAACCAAATGGCTAATACAGGTTTTTTAGTGGATTTTACTGCTTTTGTAATTTCTGCCGCTACTTCCAAGCTATCAAACATGGGATTCGGCGCTAAGATGATGGCGATAGCATCGACTTCTTTGCTGGCTAGTAATAATTTAATACTATTCACATAGTGCTTAGCTATGTTCTCTTGATCAAATATGATGACCGCATTTTCATGATTGATTAGCGTATCAGAGGTCTTTTTAAGCTCACTTATAAGTGATGGACTGAGTTGATTAGTGGCTAAGTTTAAATCTCTTAATCTGTCATTAGCGAGCATCATGGGTCCATAACCATTTGAGATTATAGCCAGTCTATTGCCTTTGGTTCGTTGGTTACTCGCTAGTATTTTAGCTGCGGTATATAGCTTAGTTAATGTTGGTGCGTAATTGGCACCAGCTCTCAATACTGCAGCACGAAACACATCATCCATGGCGTGCACATCAATAGTTTTAGATATGGCATCACTATAACTACCGTTATTACGCGAAGATTTTAATATTACCACTGGTTTACGCATTGCAGCCGCTTTGAGCGCACTCATAAAATGTCTTGAATGGATTACTTGGTTGATATGTATGACTATGCAACTAGTTTTAATATCATTAGCTAAAAAATCAAGAATGTCTGATAAGTTTAAGTCGAGTACTGAGCCGTTAGAAACAATTGAAGAAAAACCGATTTGTTCAGTTTCTGCCCAATCCACAATACTGTTACAAATACTGCTAGAACGAGAAACTAAGGCTAATTTTCCTGCTTGAATTTTATTGTCGGTTAGACTGGCATTAAAATTTATAGAAGGTCGAATTAAAGCTGTAGCATTTGGCCCTAGAAGCCTAACGTTTACTTCTTGAGCTACTTTGAGCAGAGACTTCATACTCGATGTAATTTCTAATTTATAACTACTTGGGTAATGTGTCATTACCAAAACATTGCTGATACCAATTTTGGCGCATTTTCGAATGCTATTTTCAACGGTTCTTAAAGGGCTGACAATAATGGCCAAATCAATACTAGTATTGTTTTTTATATTTGAGTTTGGATCTTTCGTATCGCCAATTACATGATCAATATCGTTAATAGATTTGAAGCAATCTTGTTCTAATATTTTTTTATGCTTAGGGTTTACAAAATAAATCTTACCAGTAAATTGTTGGTGTATTTTTTTTGTAATTAATGCAGCTACACTATTTTTCGTTTCACTTGCACCGATAATGACAATTGAGCTTGGGTCGAATAATGCTTTGAGATAATGTTCAGACATAGGTCAATGTTAACAAATAGATAACAGATATAATTTAAAACCTTTAATTAAAACCTATAATCTAATGTTTTAATTTACGTTATTATTTGGTAATACTAAATTACTAACGTTTTTATTGAATTAAACTTTTAATGAATTCAATTAAAACTAAAAAAATATCGGCTAAGAAACTCACTGAGGGATAGTTAATGCAAACCGCTTATATCACGCACCCGGATTGTTTAAGACACGAAATGACCGAGTATCACCCCGAATGTCCTCAGCGCCTAACTGCTATTGAAGATCAGCTAGCGGCGAAAGGATTAATGGATTTTTTACATTATCGTGAAGCACCCAATGCTTCAATATTACAATTGGAAAGAGCTCACGATAAAGATTACGTTGAAGATATTTATAATCATTCTCCTTTAGAAGGGCTGCGCCGTGTAGATCCTGATACGTCTATGAACCCTTTCACACTTGAAGCCGCACAACGTGCTGCAGGTGCTGGAATTTTAGCTACTGATTTAGCGGTTTCAGGCGAATTAAAACGATCCTTTTGCAATGTTCGACCGCCTGGGCATCACGCCGAAAAAGGTGCTGCTATGGGTTTTTGTTTCTTTAATAATGTAGCAATAGCTGCATTGCATGCTATCGAACACCACAAGCTAGAACGTGTAGCTATAGTAGATTTTGACGTACATCATGGTAATGGAACTGAAGATATTTTGGCACATAACCCACATGTTCTTTTTTGTTCAACTTATCAACATCCTTTTTATCCAGGGTATGCGGGTAAAACAATAGATGACTTAATGGTAAATGTTCCTTTGATTGCCGGTACTAAAGGCTCAGATTATAGAACGGCTGTAGACGAGCATTGGCTTCCTGCGTTAAGAAAATTTAAACCTGAAATTATTTATATATCTGCGGGTTTTGATGCACATATTGATGATGATATGGGGGGCTTTAATCTGATGGATAGCGATTACATATGGGTAACTGATCAAATTTGTAAACTGGCAGAAGAGTTTGCGCAAGGCAGAGTGATTTCTATGCTTGAAGGTGGGTATGATCTCCCTTCACTGGGGCGTTGTGCCACAGAGCATGTAAAGGTGTTGATGGGTCTTCACGATTAATCAATCGTGAGTTTTAATCCCAGTTATCAGGTTCTGCACACTCATCGCATTTTTTACAGTTGAGACTCTCTCCTAATTTACTCTTGCGACCTTGTTCAGTAATCACCCACGGGCGATTTACAAACGGTGGTTCATGACGAACATGCTGACCATGATGGCAGTCTAGTTCAGCGACCCAATCATCGAATTCGTCTAAATGGAAACCTGTGATTTTGCGTTGCATAAATAGAGTCGTCTGTTTAAAGATAAGTGAAAGCCGAGGCAACGCCGAGACAATGTTGGAGCGAAGCGACGACTACCCGAAGGGTGAGTTTATAAAACTCATAAAAGTAGGGGGGTGTCTAATTAAAGTTGTTTAAAGGTATTGTAAGAGCATAACAAGTGTCAGTGAGTGACTTGTTGTGAATTTATTCTCCATGGTAAACAGCTTCGATATTATGACCATCGGGATCAATAACAAACGCCCCATAATAATTAGGATGATAAATCTCTCGCAATCCCGGTTTACCATTGCATAATGCGCCAGCAGCCATTGCTGCGTCATAAAACTGATCT
>CALISP010000018.1 GCA_938041705.1 uncultured Cocleimonas sp.
TTTGAGTGCTTCCCATTTATTTGCGGCAGCCATATCTGCTTGAGCAGGCCATGTGCCAGGTTTTGCTAAGGTATACCTTGGACCAGCATCGTCTAAAATCTTTTGAATACTTTCGACTAATGTTCTACCTAATTCAGCATACGTATGGATATCCGCATCATGTATTAAGTCATTAATCTTAGGACCAATTCCTTCAACAACAGTAAAGTCATCTTTACCCTCTTTAGATTTGACTCTAAAACCAGCGGCTTTTGCAGCGGCTTTATCAACAGTCACTTTAGTTACTTCTTTTTTTACAGTTGAGGCTTTTTTAACAGTAGCCGGCTTGTTCTTAGTTGCTGAACTCTTAATAGGTTTAGCTGACGCATCAGGATAAACACCACCTACTAAAACATCTTGCAAGGCTCTCAAAGCAGGCCAACTATTATTTGCTGCTAAGTTAGCTTGATCTGGCCATGTTCCTGGATTAGCAATTTTATAGCTAGAACCCGCTTTATCTAATACTGTTTGGATAGATGAAACAGGTGTATCTGCTAGCTGTCTGAATGATGTAACGCCATCAGCTTGAATAAGATCATTAATTTTTGGTCCTATTCCTTCTATAGCAGTCAAATCATTATCATTTTTCAATCTGAAACCAGCTGCTTTTGCTGCCATAAGATCAATTTTTGGCCCTTGTTGTAATACATTTACTTGTGATTCAAGTTCTTTAATCCTTTTTAAATGCTCGGGATTATCAATCGTTTTTGTTGACCCTGAAACTGCAGTCTGTGCTGTATTAGATGAAGACTTAAGACTATTTATTTGTGATTCAAGCTCACTAATTCTTTTGATATGAGCAGGATTATCTACTGTCTTTGTAGTACCTGAGAACGCAGTTTGTGCAGTAGTTTTAGATGTTGATTTAAAACTATTTACTTGCGTTTCTAATTCACTGATTCTTTTTAGGTGGGCAGGATTATCAACAGTTTTAGCTGATGCAGATTCCATACCCGAAAGCTTAGTTCTTAATCCTACAATCTCTTTATTTTCACTTTCTAGCTTGCTAATTAAAGCTAGATGTTGAGGGTTATCAATCTGTTTTTCGACTATCTTCTCTTCAGGTGGTTCTGAATATTTTAGTTTACGAGCAAACCAGCCAGCCAACAGCCAACCAATTAAACCACCCGCTAGATAAGGCCAAAGCTTACATAAGAAATCAATCATCTATTTACTCCTAGTTAGTTAAGTAATGATTTTTGCAGTTAAAACATAGTACATATAAAAAAATAAACCGTTTTAGGTTAAATATGCTCAAAAAATCAGCATAAATACAATTATTTAGGTGCTGGAGGCATCTCTTCGAATGTCGGCAGACCGATATCCATACAATCCCACGAGGGCTTTCTTTTGTTGTAGACAATTGCTTGAGGCTTAAACCATGAATGATCATCAACACAACCTACCGCGATGCTAATTAATCCTTTATTAGCACTGTTTGTCCCGAAAAGCCGACTACCGCAATCAGTGCAAAAATGACGAGTGATTTCCGGTCCATCATCAGCTTTTGTAGTGAAAAAACTTGTCTCACCCTTGATATTTACTTTGTCTTTATTAAAGAAAGCCAAAGAGAAATGACCCGTTCCTGATGAGCGTTGACAATCTAAACAATGACATTGAGCCATTTTTAATGGCTCTGCATTTATCTTATAGCTAACTTTGCCACACACACATTTTCCACTAGCAAATTCCTTATCAGTCATTTTCTCTCTCCCAAAAATTAAGTGTTTAAGTATTAAATAAAATTAAACTTTTTCTATTCTCCATTACAACAAGCAGAACCGATTATTTGTGTTTGTATACATGGGTAATCACCATAGTTACAATAAATGCAGCATTCACCAGTATTGATTCTTACAAGCTCTAGACAACTATCACAACAAAAATTAATGGGTGATATATTTTCAAGCAAGATTTCTGTTTGTTTATAGTCACAATGAGGACAAGTTAGTATTGACTCAGTAATCATTGTTATACTCTATTTTGCAATGCATATCGTTAATGTATAAATAGTAAAACTCTCATACTATCCTATACACACTTACTTCAATTAGATTAAATTATGTCCCCAAACTCTTCCAAACATCGTCGATACCCATTTAAAAAAAATATAAAACGTAAAATGCGAAGAATCATTTTTATGTTAGTGGCTGCAGTTCTTGCAACGGGTATTAATTACTACAATAAGAATTACGCATCAAATGATTCTTCTACCACACAAATATCAGAAACCAAGTTCTCTGAATATGAGCAACAACAGGCCATAAAAAAAATTAAAGCAGCCAAAAATAATACCAAAGCACAGTTCTGGGTAGGATTTAACGGCAAAATTGTTCATAAACTTAAAGATGATCTAAGTGGAAGCCGTCATCAAAAATTTCTTATTAGCCCTTCTTCAGATATCACTTTATTAGTTGCACACAACATTGACTTAGCATCTAGAGTCCCAATAGAAAAAGGAGACACAATCAGTTTATATGGTCGTTATGAATGGAATAATAAAGGTGGCGTAATGCATTGGACACATCATGACCCAATAGGTAAAAAGAAAGGCGGTTGGATTAGAGCTAACGGCAAAGTGTATCGGTAATCAACATAGTGAGTACTAAATTACCAATAAACTCATCTGAGTTACTAGAAAATCTGGTTATACCTAAAAATGAAGGTCTGGAACAAGCTCAACGAATTTTTCATGGACGAGGGCATGCGTATAAAGACTTAAGCCACATTACTATCGACTGGTTAAAGCCTTTGATATTAATAACTCTATTTGCACCTGTGAGTAAAGTTGATTTATTAGAATTGGCTAATCAACTAAAAAAGCGGTTTAGACAATGTAATTCAATTCAAGTACAACATAGATATCAAACTAGCTGGCAGGTTGAATGCATTCTTGGAGAACCTCTCCATAAATTAAAAATTCGAGAAAGCAATCTAAGTTATATGCTTGAGTTTAAATCTGGCGCTAATACAGGTTTATTTTTAGATATGAAGAATGGTAGAGATTGGGTTTGCGCAAACAGTAAGAATAAACGTGTGCTCAATCTCTTCGCTTATACTTGTGGCTTTTCAATAGCTGCCTCAGCAGGAGGTGCTAGATCGGTTTTCAATATCGATATGAATAGTCCTTTTTTAAATACTGGGCGTGAGAATCACCGACTCAATAAACAGTCATTACGCTCAATTCGTTTTGACAAACTGAACATTTTAAAATCATTTGGACGTATTAAAAAACAGGGTCCTTATGATTTAATTATTTGTGATCCACCCACATTTCAAAAAGGTAGTATTGATTTAGCACGTGATTATTCAAAGCTAATTCGTCGTCTTGTTGAGTTTTTAAGTGTTAATGCAAAACTATTCCTTTGCATTAACACACCTCATATTGGATCAATTACAGGCAAAGAGTTCTTACTTCAGGCAATGCAGAAAAATGCTCCTGATTTTCATTTAATTGATGAAATAAAACCACCGAGTGTATTTAAAGATATTCAAGGAAAGGGAACTAAAATATTAATATTCAAAATTAGGAAAGAAAGAGGTTAATTTTTTATTAAATAAGACACCCCCCTACTTTTAAGTGATGTTTACATGAGTAAACTTACTTTAGTAAGCATACTAAAGATCATAATTGTCTAGGGTTTAATATGACTAATTTTTATAAAAGAAATCGAAAAAAAAATTGATATGAGATTCTCATCTCATATAAAACTAAGTTCCATCTCTTATGCTCTATTATACAAATTAATAGGAAAAAATTCGGTTACTATAATTGCTGGGTGGCCGTTGACGCGAATGCGGTAACTTCGAGATAGTACATCTGACGCTAATATAGATACTAATTCATCATTTTTGGGTAAATTTTTTATATAATCGATATTGAAGATATCTCGATAAGTTTCAACGCCCTTTTCTCGTAATAGTTCGCCAATACCGATTTCACCTTTTTCTAGCGCTATTCCTATTTCACTAGGTAAATGATTTAATGAGACAGTTGATCGGGCACAGGCGAAAATATCGTTAGATTCTGCACCTTTTAACATAACTTCGCGTTCCAAAACCTTATCGCCGGTTGCCACTTCTAAACCAGATACCGGAGCTTGTAGTATCTCTAAGTTATTACTGACTGCATGAATTTTTACACTCTCCCAAAACCATGCTTCTAGTGACTTAGTAACTGTTCCGTCTGTAACAAGTAATGTCCTCAAAAAAGCTGGAATACTTTTAAAGTCTAATGTTAGACCGGAATCTGTTTTAATGACGGACTCTTGAAGAAAACCAGAACTACGGAAATAAGATTGAGGTGTCATTTATGACTCCATAAATCAGATAAACTCACAAGCTTTTTACTTGATTTTTTAAAAGACTTCACATCGTCACTAGTAGGCCAAGAATCATAATTTTCATCCTTATTATCATCTTGGATAGCAGTAGTAATAAGGCTTCCTTGATTTTTCATCCAACTAATAGCCAACTTAGCGCCTTTTTCAAACAAGAAACAGTTATTAATTAATAGCGATGCATCGTCCTCAAGTCTCATTACGGTCTGTGAAAGAATTTTTCCTGAATCAAAAACTTCATTCATTTTATGCAAGGTTACACCTATCTCAATAGCTTCATCACACATAGCAAAAAAAACAGGATCTACTCCTTTATATTTTGGCAACAATGATGGATGGATATTGATACATTGCATGTTTTTTATTTCTAAAATAGGCTCTTTCAGTAATTGATTGAAGTGAGCGCACAATAGAAAGTCTGGTTTATATTCTTTAATAAAACCAATTGATTGAATTGTATTTATGTCTTTAGTATCGACAATTGGAATATTATTATGTTTAGCCAAAGTGTGAATATTCTTAAGGCTACGTTCTTGAAGAGAATATAAAGGCTGCATCCATTTAAAAAGATCGGTAATAAAAAACAAATAAGTAGAATAACGCAAGCCTGATATTTTTAGTTGAGTTATTGCACCTTGAATTGAGTTTAAAGATGGACGCAACACACGTGTAGAGTTAACGATTGCAACCACTTCAATATCTGTATCGGCTATCAGTTTTTCTAAAACCTTAGATGAATAAATACTTGAATAGGTACAAAAGATAACCTTATTTTTAGCATTCATAATGAGCAAGGTCTTATTTTAGTTTGTGCATTTCTTCAACTAGAACATTGATTGTAGTCTCAATTTGTTCTTCTGTATGAGATGAACAAATAAAGAAACGCAATCGAGCCATACCTTCTTGGACTGCAGGATAGAAAATTGGCTGTACGTTAATGCCACGTTCAAAACATGCATTTGCTAATCTGCCAGCAGTTGCAGAACTTCCAGTGATTATAGGAATAACGGATAGTCCAGAGCTAGAACCTACATTAAGGCCTTTTTCTTTAGCGAGTTCTAAAAACTGATTTCCTCTAGCTTTTAAACTGGCTACACGTTCTGGTTCTCTATTTAATATTTTCAATGCAGCGATCGAAGCAGCTGCAAGTGGGGGTGAGATACCAACACTGTATAAAAAGCCAGGAGCTGAATATTTTAAATGATCGATCAAAGCAGTTTCACCCGCAATATATCCACCACAACCCGCTAACGTTTTACTTAAAGTTCCCATCCATAAATCAACTTCATGACCGTCGACACCAGCATATTCTTTTAATCCGTGACCTTTATCACCTAAGACACCCAGTGAATGTGCCTCATCAACCATCAAAAAGGCTTTATGGCGTTGCTTTATCTCAATAAAACGCTTCAAATCAGGATAGTCACCATCCATACTATATATGCCTTCAACACATATTAGGACACGTTCAAAGTTTTTACGTTGCTGAAATAATATTTCATCCAATGCTTGCCAATCATTATGTGGAAAAGTAAGTCGTGTAGCTCCAGATAATTGCACACCTTGAACAACACTGTTATGAATCAGCGAGTCGTGCAAAATAAGATCTTTAGATCCAAAGAGGTAACCAATAGTAGTAACATTAGTCGCATGTCCACTCACAAAAACGATTGCATCATCTACATCATAGACCTTAGCTAACTCATTCTCTAGTTCACGCTGAATTGGCCTCTCTCCCGCAACAGGACGACTCGCAGAAGCAGATGTTCCATATTTTCTTATGGCATCCTCAGCTGCTTGTGATACTTCTGGATGACCACATAAGTCTAAATAATTATAGCTAGCAAAATTTATATATTCTTTACCAGCAATTATTGTAGTGTCAGTAGCGACGCCTTCATGTGATTTAAAGAATGGACTAGGAACACCTAATTGTTCTCCTCCAGCTTCTAAAATTCGGATTTGTTGATATCCTGGAAACATATCAAAACGACAAAACTCATCAGGAATTTTAGAGTTAGATTGTAAAGATTTACGAGTTCTGAGAACATCACCCGTCTGCATTTTTGCTTCTGTTACTTTTTTTAAACGCTTTTCTAGCATCTTTTGGGCAAGTTGATCTTTTAAGGAACCGCTTAGGCCAAATAGATTATTTTTTACTGGTTTTGTCATAGCCGAAGATTACCACAAGTCATCCCGTATTTTTTTAAACATACATCAAATTCACAAATAAAATATTCAAGATTGAGCCGTTTTATGAATAAACTATTCCCTATCTTTCTTTAATGTTTCATCGCATCTTCAATAAGCTTCTTCGATAATGCTTCAGCTTCGGCTTCTGTCATATTACTTGTATGTCCATGACGTGATGCAGCAATTGAAATACTTTCTTCTTGTTTATCTCTAGCACTACTCTCAACTTGTGAATCGTTAGTATCACTCTCTTCATCAGAAAGTTGTTCAGTAATACGCTCAGCAATTCGCAGAATATTTGCACCCTCTGTTAGTGCCATAACTGGAAGTTTAACGCCAAAACGTTCTTCGATGGCTAATACTAATTCCATTCCCATTAATGAATCCATTCCCAGATCAAATATCGAACGTTCGACGTCTAGTTTTTCACGAGGCAAACGTAGGATTTGTTCAATTTCATCTAGTAATAAATCAACCACTAAGTCTTGAATTTCTGCATTAGACAAATTTGCAATAAGTGTTTGGATATCCTCATGATCAGTATCTGATTTTTTCACATTACGTTGTAATTCTTCATATTTTGCAGAACTAGCTGACGGCATTACACGCTGAATTACACCCCAATCTAAATCTATAACAGCTGTCCCAGCTTTGTTACTAAGTATAATTTTCTCTAACATTTTTAATGCTTGATCAGAATTTAAAGCTTCTCCACCTAAACGTGATTGTAAAGCTTCTTTTGTCTCTTCATTTCGAGCTAAATAGCCCACATCAGAAATAGCACCCCATGCAGCAAAACAAGCAGTTAGACCATTGGACCTTCTATAATTCACCAATGATTCCATATAACTATTTGCAGCTACATAATTAGCTTGACCAGGATTTCCAACGAAAGTCGTTGCTGAAGAATAAAGAACAAAGAAATCTAATGCTAATTCTGATGTTACTTCATGTAAGTTCCAAGCACCGGTTACTTTTGGTTTCATGACTTTCAGCAACTGCTGTTGAGACATATTTCTAATCAAACCATCATCTAAAACCATTGCGGCATGAACTAAACCTTTTAATGGCGCAATATCGCGTTGTATTTCATTAACAAGGCTCGCCAAAGATACTTTATCCGTGACATCACAAGCACGTTCAAATACATCAACCCCCTTAGCTTTTAATGAGTCAATAATATGCTTTGATGGTACATCAACATTAGCACTTCGACTGATCAGAACTAGAGACTTAGCTCCTTTTTCTGTTAACCAGCTAGCCGTTTTAAGTCCAAACCCGCTTAATCCACCTGTTACTAAATAACAACCGTTTGGATCACAGACTAGTTCCTCATCTTGAGACGGTAGAGCTTGAATGTTATCTTGAGATATGGAGTTGCCGTTTTCAAAAGAAATTACAACTTTACCAATCTGACGCGACTGTTGCATATACCTGAAAGCATCTTCAATGCGTGTAGCCGGAAAACTTCGATAAGGCATTGGTCTTAGGCTACCATTATCGAATAAAGACATCATTTCTTTAAAGAGTCTGTTCGCTAAATCGGGTCTTTCAATTAATAACTGATCTGCATCTATACCAAAATAAGAAATATTATTTCGGAATGGGCGCAAACCAATTTTACTATTTTCATAGAAGTCGCGCTTACCTAGCTCCAAGAATCTTCCAAAAGGCTTTAATACTGCAAGATTTCTGGTGATTGCCTCGCCCGCTAGAGAATTTAGAACTATATCTACTCCCTCTCCATTAGTAATTTGCATAATATCGTCAGCGAAAGCTAAGGAACGTGAGTCCATAACATGATCAGCACCTAACAAACGAACAAAATCACGTTTTTCATCACTTCCTGCAGTGGCAAATATTTCAGCTCCACAGTATCGAGCAAATTGAATAGCGGCAATACCAACACCACCTGCTGCTCCATGAATAAGAATTTTCTCTCCTGGTTCTATTTGAGCTAAATGTTTCAATGCATAATAGACAGTAAAAAAAGTTGTTGGGATTGTAGTCGCTTCTTCAAAACTCCAACCTTCTGGTTTTTTCGTAATTGCAGTTGTTTGAGTTATCACTCTAGAACTAAAGCAAGCAGGAGCAAACCCGACAACTTTATCACCTTTACTAAAATCGGTTACAGCACTGCCAATGTTTGTAACAACACCAGAAACTTCCATTCCTAAAGTTGGCCCAGCGAAACCATTTTCGACCGCTTCATCAGACAACAAGCCCATTGCATACATAACATCACGAAAGTTTAAACCTGCTGCATAAGGTTTAATTTCAATTTCATCTGCTTGACAGAAGTCGTCTTCTAATTCCTGCCAAACTAAATTCTTTAATTGACCTGGAGTACTAAACTTAAGTGCGAAAGCATTGTTCTCAGATAAAGGTTTTAGAGTGCTAGATGTATCGAGATGAATATTCTTCATCCTTAATACATGCCTTACATTTTCATTTAAGATAATTTCATTTTCTCTTAATTGAGTATGATCATCTTTTTTCACCAACAGCTCATTTATTAACTGCCTACTTGTGGAGCTAGCATCAAATACACCTTGTAAATCAAACATCTGACAATTTAAATCAGGATGTTCATTCATAATCACACGGCCTAATCCCCACAATGCTGCTTGAGAAGGGTTTTGCTCATATGGGAAAATTAGATCATCACTGGCAATTGTCGCCCCTCCTGAAGTGATAAGTTTTAAAGAAGGTAGTTTTTCAAGGTTTAAAATAGCTAAACTTTGAACTAGATCTATGGTACTTGCGCATCTAAGCTGTTGTAGGTTTAGATCGTGATGATCATTTAAATTGTTTTCAGAGTGCCATCGTAACCCCATTAAATGAATAATTTTATCGCAATGAATATCTAGATTACTTAGAGTAGATATTATGTGTTCGAAACTTTCTTCTTTAGAGTCCGCGCTATTAATATTTATTGAAAAGTGCATCTGGCCTAAGCGTTTATATGTATTGCCAGATTCTACAATAACAATTTTTTGACCTAGATTGGATAATTCATTAACGAATGCGTTTGTAAGATCAGAAGAATAACTGGATTGATCTTTTAAAATCATCCAAGTTTGAATCTCTTCTACAGGAACATTAGAAACTGTTTTGTATATTTCCTGATTAAGATTCTGGGCCAATACCATAAATGCCCCAATATCGCCGGTTGCTTCGGGCTCTACAAGCAATTCAACCTGCCCAAAACCTGTTTCTTTTAACTCAGAACGCCATGCATTAGCACTCATGAGTAATGGTATGGCACCAGATTCCTCCGAACTATGAACCCACCAATCATTCTGTAAACCGAAAGTCATATCCATAAACCGATCTGACTCTCTTTCAAGAATTAGTAGTGCCCCTTTTGATGCTAAGAGTTTCTTAATATTCTTTTGGGATTTAGCACAATCATCTGATCGGTATAAAGTATTTGCTACTATGACAATGTCAAAACTGCTTAAATTAAGAGGTAGTTTTTCCTCGACTATATCCTGACTTATATCAAGAAGCATAGTATCTACAAAAGCCCAATCTTCAAGATTAAAACCTGCTTTTAACAACAGGGACTCATCATGATGAATATAGACGTAATCACATTGCTCTAAAGGTAATACTGGAAGTATTTGTTGGCTAATCTCAGTATCGTTACCACCTACTTCTAGAATCCTTAACCTTTTGTTTGCAGGCCATTCAGAAACTATTTCAGCCAGTATATGACGTAAAGCCAAGTTCATACTTAAATTACTAGGAGAAGCACCACTCCAATGCTCCTGAATACTACTTTTTTCTGAATAAAGTAAATCTTCACTATTTACTTTATTTTGAAGCACATCAGCTAAATGCTTACCGCATCTTCCTAGTAACATTAATTCTGGCAAATAATCAGGAGAATCCCCTAAAACCGATAACCAAATATCTTCTGCAGATGGAAGATCACTTGTGGCAGCCAATAACCATTGATTATTTTCATAAGTAGCCAAATCATCTTCTACTAAAATACTAAGTAATCTAGATAATAAAGGTAGTTTTATAGATTCAATATGAGCCTGCTCAGCCAGTGACTCTAAAGTGAACTCATCACCTTTAGGGTTAAGTTGATGAATTGCCTGCCAAGCAAACATCGAAACCATTAGATCGAATAAAGGTAATACTTGTTGATAATGTCGATCACGTTGGAGCTCTTTCTCGTTTGCCGTCAAAAAACCAACCGCATGCGATACCAATAAAGCAGGCTCAGGCATAGGCGAAGAACTTGTTTGGTCATAATGAGGCATTAATAAAGGCTTAAATTCATAAGTGCTAGGTAACGATGCTTTACTTCGCATCAACTGAACACCTCTAAATCGACAATTCTTAAGTTCAACTAGAACTTCACCAACATTATTTAAGAACAAATAGTTTGCAACAATAGATTGTGGACTTTGCTTAATTACCGAAACTGACAAATATGCTAAATCAGTAACATCCTGGTAATAATAAAGCTTACCAATCTGCACTGGAATTAATGCGGCTTGACTACCTTGTTCAACTTTTTCAGAAAAAAGATCAACTAAAACTTGAAATCCAGCATCAAGCAGGCTGGGATGGAGTTGGTATTCTTTTGTGTTAATACTAAGTTTTTCTGCTGATTTAAGTCTAGCAATAGCAGTTAATGCCGAAACCCATACTTCTTCAACTCCTTGAAATGTAGGACCATAACTTAAACCTACGGCTTCAGTAAGTTTGTAGTGCCCAATACTAGAAATATGCTTCTCTGAATTTTTGGTAGATGCTGAAATGATTATATTTGCGGGTTGTTTCCTATTCGTATGCCCAAGCAATCTTCCCACTACATTCTCAGACCATAATCCATCGCTTAAACGGTCACGGCTACTAATGATAAAAGTGCCATCTTTAGGTAATAACTTAAACCGTAATGTTTTACTATGATCAAGAACAATCGGTGCTCTGATTTCTAAATTTTCTATTTCCCATTGTAGATGTTCACTGTCAATCTCACTAAACCAAGCTAGAGATGCTGCCAGAGCCATCTCAGCATAAGCTGCAGCTGGCATAACTGCGCCACCATCAACGACATGATCTGCAAGGTATGTAAATAAAGCCGTATCTATTTGA
This sequence comes from uncultured Cocleimonas sp., assembly GCA_938041705.1. Lineage (GTDB taxonomy): Bacteria > Pseudomonadota > Gammaproteobacteria > Thiotrichales > Thiotrichaceae > Cocleimonas. The sequence continues at coordinate 11,691 of CALISP010000018.1, forward strand.
TTTTCCCAGCAGGCTTCATAATTCTTCAATCGGTATCCAAGTAATGGATGTTCGCGATCGCGATTTACTAAATCAGTTCCTTCAGCAGTTAAATTATACCAATGTTTTTCTCTCTGCCACGGATAATGTGGAAGTTTCAAATTAGTTAACTGATCGTTTCTTGCAAAAGAAAACACTGAATTCACATTTAAATCACAGCCAGCCAGATAACAGCTATATAAGGCATTAAGGAGAACTGTTTTTGATTCCGCTTGACGTTTTATTGTTGATATAGAAGCAATTTCAAAATCTTTATCGCGACTACACTCATTAACATAACTGCGTAAAACTGGATGAGGACCAATCTCAAGAAAAACTTGATAACCATCATCAAATAACTCGTCCATCGCATCTGCAAATAAAACAGGTTGACGGATATTGTTCCACCAATATTCTGCGTCCAAATTTAAAGAAGAGGTTTTATGACCTAATACAGTTGAGTAAAACGCTAGTGACCCTGTATCTAGTGAAATATCTTTTAAGTTTTCTTTTATTTCATCTTCAACAGAATCCATAGAAGAGCTATGGAAAGCATAATCTAAGTCCAATAAACGATAGAATAGACCCTGTTCTTCAAAACTATTTTGCATAATTTCAAGATCTTTTAATGATCCTGATAATGTGACTGATTTTGGACTATTAACACCTGCGATAGTTACCTCTTCATTTAAACCTAATTCAGTGATTAATAGTATTACATCTTCTTTTCCCATAGCTGCAGCGGCCATGCGACCTGCCCCAGCTGTTTTAGCTTGGGCATGACTACGGTAGTAAATCACCTTAACAGCTTGCTCAAGGTTTAAAGCTCCAGCTGCCCATGCCGCAGCAACCTCTCCAACACTATGTCCAACAACCGCATCAGCTTTTAAGCCCTTAGCATTTAAAATTCGAATCACACCTACTTGAAGAGCAAAAAGCAGCGGTTGTGCAATTTCCGTTAAATGCAGTTTGGAATTTTCTGCATTAGCCTTAAATTCATCAACTATAGAAATATCTTGGTAAACATTCAGTAACTCATTAATTTCAAGAACCGTTTCTAAAAACAAAGGTTCATTTGCTAGTAAGTCACAACCCATTCCTTGCCATTGTGAACCATTTCCAGAAAACACTAATGCTAACTTTGTATCTTTAATCGTCTTTGGAAGTACAAGCTTATTACCTAAAACTGTACCCGTGTGGATTTCCCCTTGGGAATACGAATGAAGGCATTCCACCACATCGCTTAAATTAGAACCATGAACCGATAGACCATAATCAAATTGCTGTTTCATTTTAAAGACTGCATATGCAACTTCTTCGAAATCTATATCGTCTTGTTGCAATAAATCACGGTACTGTCCAGCCATCTCTTTTAGCGCTGAGTCACTCTTTGCAGATAAGAATAATGGAGAGTGAATTTTAATATTATTATTGTCGACTGATCCTTTAAATGAAGATGGTTTTTTCTTTATTTTTGTCTTTGACTTAGTTCCCTTTGGTGAAACATATTCTTCAATAATTGCATGTGCATTTGCTCCACCGAAACCAAAAGAATTTATTCCCATTAAATGAGGATTTTCAGATGTATCCAATTTAATGAGAGACGTAACCACAGATAATTTATCACCTATGAAATCTATATGTGGATTGGGTTCATTGAAATGCAATGATGGTGGAATTGCTTTGTTTTTCAAACTAAGGATGACTTTTAACAAGCCCGCCATCCCAGAAGCTGTCTCTAAATGACCTAAGTTGGTTTTTGCTGAACCAATAGGTAATGCTGTTTTACGTGGCCTTCCTAAAACACTTGCTAATGCGCCTGCTTCTAGAGGATCTCCAACTGCTGTACCTGTTCCATGTGCTTCCACATAACATAAATCATCAGGATTGATACCTGACCTGCTGTATATTGTTTTTAATAGACTTGCTTGACCTTCAGTACTTGGCAAAGTAATTCCATTTGTTTTGCCGTCTGAATTTATTGCCGTATCAATAATGACAGCATGAATTGGATCACCATCTCTTTCAGCATCTTCCAGTGGTTTTAAAAATAAAACCGCAGATCCTTCAGAGCGAACATATCCATCTCCTGTTGCATCAAATGCACGACAACGACCTCCAGGTGAGAGCATTGAAGCTTTAGAGAATCCTACAAAACCAAACGGGTGTAATAACATATTCACCCCACCGGTTATTGCAGTAGGAGCATCACCATTCCAAATGGCATTACATGCTTGGTGCAAGGCAACCAAAGAGGATGAACAGGCAGTATCGACAGACACACTAGGTCCATGCAAATCGTAAATATAAGAAATTCTGTTAGATGCAATACTAGCTGTATTACCCGTCATTGAATAAGGATCGAGAGAACTCAGGTCATCCATGCGTCGATGTGCGTAATCTGTACTTGCGATACCAATGTAAACAGCGCATTGCGAACCAGCTAAAGATTCAGGTATTTGCCTTCCATCTTCCAATGCTTCCCAAGTGAGTTCTAATAGCAAACGTTGCTGTGGATCCATTTGCGCGGCTTCACGCGGCGAAATCCCAAAAAAGGCTGCGTCAAATTCATCTATTTGATTTAATACACCAGCTGCAAAAGTATAACTTTTACCCGGCTCTTTTTTATCAGGATGCTTGTAGAAATCAGTTCCCCATCTATCTGGACTAACTTCTGTGACGACGTCCTTGCCATTTTTTAGTACTTCCCAATATGCTTCTGGTGAAGTTGCTTCACCAGGAAAACGACAAGCCATGCCAACTATGGCAATTTTCTTCTTAGATTCTGACAATGAATATTCCTTGAAACTTTCTCGTCCTAGATAGTTGGATTCTACATCATATTCGACTTTTCAGTAGGGCTTCTTGGAAATTATTTAGCTTTAATAGACGCATATAAGTCACTTAAATTATTATTAAGTTGCAAAATTATTAGTATTTTTCAAGAAAGATATGAAAAGTAAGGGGGTGTCTTTCTAACAATCTAATCATTAAAGTGAAAACAACTATTAGAAAGCCGCATTAAAGCCCCACAAAGAGAACAATAAAAAACGAATTATTTTTTACCCCTTAAATCAAGTTTCATAGGCAAACGACCTTTAGGCCTTAGCGTTAAACGACACTCATGTTCAACTTTTGTACCTGCTGGCATCGACAAACGAAAACGTTGGGCTAGCATGGCAATCGACAACACCGACTCCACAATACCAAAATTCTTACCCAAACATACTCTTGGGCCAGCACTAAAAGGGATATAGGTAAATTTGGTTGGTTTAGGTGCCCCCGGCATGAAACGTTCAGGAATAAAATGATCGGGCTTGTCCCAGTGTTTTTTATGTCTCTGAATCAACCAAGGAACAATTAACATAATCGAACCAGCGGGAACTTTTTTGCCCCGTATTTCATCTTCAGCCATAGCTTCACGAGATAAAATCGGCACAGGAGGATAAAGACGCATAGTTTCATCTAAAATCGCTCGGGTATATTTCAGATTTTCCACATCCGCCATACAAGGAACTCGCCCATTCAAGACCTCATCAAGTTCGGCATGTAATTTAGCCTCAACTTCAGGTGCTTGAGAAATTAAATACCACGTCCAAGCAAGTACATTTGCAGTCGTTTCATGACCTGCCATAAACAACACAATTAGCTCATTTCGTATTTGTTGCTTAGTCATTAAGTCAACACCAGACTCACCGCGATTCGCGTTCAAAAACTCAGCGACTAAAGTTCCTTCATGCCCGCCTTCTTCGGCTTTAGCTATAATATTATCGACAGCATCATGAATGGTTTTGGCAGCACGACGGCCCTTACCTACTTTAGCATT
>CALISP010000019.1 GCA_938041705.1 uncultured Cocleimonas sp.
AGTATTTTTAATTAGAACTTTCTAATCAATTTGATGCTACCTTTGCCGTAGAATTGGGTCAAGTTAATGTTCCTGCATCCAGCACATGATATTCTGAGTAAAGATAATAAAAACGGAACTATTACTATTTTAAGACCTCCAATCATTATGCAAAAGTTAAACCTACTTCCTATCCTTCTATTTAGTCTTTTCTTGATGATTCCAAGTGCTAACGCAGAGTTGAATCTTGAATTGCCTGATCTTAATTTACCTGAAATAGGTGGTACATCAGGTCATTATATTTCTGCCGTAAAAGAAGCTGAGCAAGGTTTAAGGATTTTAAGAAGCCTACGTGCTCGAGGTGGTTTGATTGAGAGTCCTGAAGTTAATCTTTGGATTCGCTCATTGGGAAATAGGTTAACTACACGAGCTCCAAATACGGCAACACCCTTTCATTTTGCTGTAGCCAAAGATTTATCTGTAAATGCTTTTGCGACACTTGGTGGAGTAGTAGTCATTAATGCAGGTTTAATTTTACGCAGTGATTCCGAAAGTGAACTTGCGGCAGTAATGTCACATGAAATTGCTCATATCACCCAAAGACACATTCAAAGAATTATAGCCGATGCCGAAAAAAACAAATTTGCAACCGGTGCTGCATTAGTTGTCGGGGCATTAGCAGCGACTCAGGACTCTCAAGCAGGCATGGCAATTTTGAATACAACTCTTGCGGCGTCTGCTCATCAGCAGCTTTCATTTGGCCGCGGTGCAGAATCCGAAGCCGATCGAGTGGGGTTGCGTATTCTTGCCAGCGCAGGCTTCAATCCTCAGGCAATGCCCTCTTTTTTACAAAAGCTAGAACAGTACGATGATAGCAATACAGCTGATATTAGAGAGTTTTTACAAAATCACCCTTTAAGTGTTAAACGTGTAGCGGATACTACAACTCGCGCGAAGCGTTATGGGGTTTTTAAAGGTCAAGAAAATATTAGTTATTTATATATGCGTGAGAAGGTAAGGGCCTTAACTGCTGCGAGTTCCCCAACACCCGCATCTGTATCCACTAAAATTCAAAGTTATGCAAAGGCATTGAAATTAAAGCAAAGAGGAGCGTATGCCCAGGCTGTTCAAGTAAGTAAAATCAAAAATACGCGAAATATTAGTGAGGCGGTTTTATTAGCAGAGCTTCACAATAAGCAAAAGCAATTTCAACAGACATTAACTTTATTGAATCCCTTAATAAAAATATATCCTGGTAATGAAGCGATTACTGCTCCATTAGCCCAGGCGTACGCGTCATTAGGAAATATTCAACAAGCTTGGAGAGTGTTACGGGATGTTAATGTTTCAGAACAAACAAGTTTAGAAATATTCGAAATAAAACAAGAAATTGCACGATTGATGGGTAATAGTTCATTGGCATACAGAGCTGTAGCCGAGAGAAGTATTCGTACTGGCCGCTATAAAGCAGCTGAACTGCAATTAAGACAAGCTATAAGGTTACCTGGCTCAAGTCTTGTAGAATTACGAGAAATGCAACAGATGTTGAGTAGTATGCAAAGTATCAAAAGAGTTAGGAACTAATTGTTATATGATTGATTTGAGCTCAATTATTGACCAATTTAACTCAAGAGATTGGTATTTAACTGTATATCTCTAATGGGTTTTGCACGCATAATAATTTTGGGCTATCCTAATATAAAGAATATGTACATATGAACTCAATTCAGGTACGAAATTCAACTAATAATTTTAAAAATTAGCTAAACCTAGGAGGTTAAAATGCGGAAAAGTTTTCGCGTGATTACGCTAGCATTGTCTACTTTGACATTATTTGGACTTGTTAACTTTGCCACTGTTAATGCGGGTGAAATGTCCGCGGTAAAAGAAGGTAAGAAGATTGCTTTAAATAGAAAGAAAGGAAATTGTTTGGCCTGCCACTTGATTCCAGATGGTGGAGAACAACCTGGTAATATAGGTCCTCCGTTAATTGCTATGAAAGCTCGCTTTCCTGATAAAGAAGTATTGAAAGCACAGATAGGCGACCCTAGAAGTATGAATCCAAATACGATTATGCCTCCATTTGGAGCACATGGAATTCTTACTGCTGATGAATTAGAGAAAGTGACTGAATATATCCATAGTTTATAAAATAAACGTTATGTCGATACATTCATAGATAAAAAATAGTATAAGAGGAAATTAGAATGAAACGTAGAAGCTTCATAAAATCTGCACTTGTTGTAAGTGCAACTGGGGCTGCTGTTACAGGTGGCTTATTAAGTTCACAAACAGTGCTCGCCGCATCTCATGAAATGGATCTCACAAAAGCTAAGTCTTTTGATGAAGCTATGAAAATGATGGGTGCAACAGATGCTGCAGAATCAGATATGATTATAATTAAAGCACCTGAAATAGCTGAAAATGGTGCAGTAGTTCCTGTAAGTATTGCTTCTGACATAGAAGGTACTACAGAAATTATCGCATTAATATCTAACAACCCAGTACCATATGCCGCTAAATATACGATGGGAGCTAAAGCGAAAGCTGCAGTCAAGTCACGTTTTAAGATGGCAAAAACATCTGATGTTGTAGCCGTAGTTAAAGCAAATGATAAGTTTTATATGGCAAAATCAAATATCAAAGTAACTAAAGGCGGATGCGGAGGCTAAACCATGGCAAAATCTACAATAAAATTACGTACAAAAGAGAAAGGCGGCTTGGTTCAAGTAAAAGCGCTAATTACACACCCAATGGATACAGGTTTACGCCGAAACAAAAAGGGCGATAAAATTCCAGCTCATTTCATCTCTGAAGTGATGGTTGAAGCTAATGGTGAGTCAGTAATGATGGCTAACTGGACGGGTTCAATTTCAAAAAATCCATTTATATCTTTAAACTATTCCGGTGAAAAAGGTGACAAGGTTAAGCTATCTTGGAAAGATAATATGGGCAAAAGTGATTCACTCGAAAAGACTGTTGGAAAGAAAAAGTAATTAATACCAACACAATATGCATTTGCCAAAGTAGGTATTCTGCTCAAAAGTTTTTAGAAACAATTGAGCAGTTTTTAGGAGGAAAAAAATGAAAAAATTGTTTAAATCATTTGCTTTAATCGCAATTTCGCTGAGTTCTGTTCTGGTAGCTACAAACACTGTGCATGCAGCTACTCCAGCAGAAGATACTGAAGCATTAAGAGGTTATTTTCAGAAAACATTAGGTTCTAAAGCTAATTTAGATGAGTTTATTAATGGTACATACGCTCTTAATGAAGATGCTCGTAATCAGTGGCAAGAAATTGAAGAATTTCCTCCTTACGAGATTGATTTAGAAAAAGGTGCTGATTTATGGGCTAAGAAATTCAAAAATGGCAAATCATTTGCTAGTTGCTTTGGAGATGATATTTCTGGAACCCGTGGAAAGTATCCTTATCATGATGAAACTATGGATACGATAGTTACCTTAGAAGGTGATATTAACAAATGTCTAACCGATAATGGTGAGAAACCTTATAAATGGAAGAAAGGTAAAATTGCCGCTGTTTCTGCTCATATCGCTTATGCAGGTAGAGGCGGAAAGATAGATGTTCAACCTAAAACTGAAAAAGCATTAGCTTGGTACAATAAAGGTAAAAATTTCTTCTATGCCAAGCGTGGACAACTAAACTTATCCTGTGCTGATTGTCATGTTTACAATGCAAACAAAAAAGTTAGAGCTGAACCATTAAGTCCAGCCCTCGGTCATCCTTCTCACTTTCCTGTATTTCGTTCAAAATGGGGAGAGTTAGGTACGCTTCATCGTCGTTATGGTGGTTGTAACAAAAACATCAGAGCGAAGCCATTTAAAGCTCAAAGTGATCAATATAAATCTTTAGAGTATTTCCAAGCAGTAATGTCTAATGGTTTAGAATTGAATGGACCAGGTGCTCGTAAGTAAAAGTTAGATAAATAATGAAAAGGCCCGATTAGTTCGGGCTTTTTTGTGTTTGCAATTAACTCATCTTCCCTTAAGATTGGCTCGTAAATTGGTAACCTTTAAACTTAGGATGTATACATGGATATGGAACAAGCCCGCTTCAATATGATTGAACAACAGATTCGTCCTTGTGCTGTCCTAGATGATACTGTTTTACAAACTATGGCTAGCATTCCAAGAGACTTATTTGCACCTGAGGGCATGGCTTCGTTAGCTTATGCTGATATTGAGGTGCCGTTAGCTCATGGTGAAGCAATGATGTTTCCACGCATTGAAGGTAGAATGCTGCAAGAGTTGGAGATTGGTATTGATGATGAATGCCTAGAAGTTGGCACTGGTAGCGGTTACGTTACAGCATGTATGGCTAATATGTCACATCATGTTGATAGTATCGATATTCATTCTGATTTTATTGAAGCAGCTGAAAAAAAATTAGCCATGGTCAATATTTCTAACGTCAATCTAGAAAATAAAAATGCTTTGACAGATTTGAATGGGTCAAAAAAATATGACGTAATTGCTGTTACTGGTTCGGTTCATGAATATATGCCTTTATTTGAAGGCTTGCTGAATCCAGGAGGCAGATTGTTTATTGTGGTTGGTGAGAAACAAGTCGCTAATGGAATGAAAGTTGAGCGCAGCATGGATGGACATTTTGTACGCACAAGTTTGTTCGAAACCGAATTAAAGCCTTTAGTGGGTGCTGAAGATAAACCTAGTTTTAGTTTCTAATATTAATTATTTTGATCTATTTTCAGAGCTTAGATTAACTACCTCGTGAACGTCGACTTTTAGTTTCGACACTTCGTAGTGTTTTTAAATTTAGTATTTGCCCTTTTTTATGAATACTATATTCCAAGCCTTGTTTGTAACATTGCTGAGCATTTTCGTGCTCAGATAGTTCTTCCAATAATTCAGAAAACTCTAGATAAACCGCCGATGATGGTGAGAAATTTAAACTTAAATTGTAATAAGACTTACTCTTTCCCCACAATTGATATTTACGATTTAAGCGTGCTAACGCAAGTAATAACATTGGGCTTTTACTATTTTCTGGTAACCACTTCTCTGCATCCTTAATCGCTTGGCCAAGCACAGGATGTTCTATTAAACCGTACCTCTCAAATAGTTTCTCATCAGGGTTCTTAGATAAACTTTCTATGAGTAATTTATTACTTTGTTCCTTATCCCCGGCCTCGCTTAAAGCTTCGCAATAAAGTAATAAACCTTCAGTGTCCTCTCGGACATTGCTGGGTAATTGTTTCCAAAGACTGTTCAGACTTTTAATATCTTTCTTTCTGGCTAAAGAATGAAAAATGCCAGTAAGTGCTGTTTTCTGGTATTTTTTATTATCCTTGTCTTTGATTAAAGATAATTGGTCTAAGTCTGGGAGTAACGTGAATAAATTATTCCAATCCTCTTGTTGATAATAAACTTTAGCCAATAACTTCAGAGCATAAGGATGCTTAGGAGATACTTCTAAGAGACGAATCAACGTAGCCCGCGACTGTTCTAATTGGTTGCTAGTGAATTGCATTTCCGCTTGTGAAACAGCCACGGCTACTTGAGCATCTTCACCTTGTTCACTAGCAGTTTTTAAATATTCATCGCGTCTATCATAGGCTTCTTGCATATGAGCAGATCTTGATGCGGCTAGGTAGTTAAGTAATGGCGTCTCTGAATGCTCAACATTATTTAGCAGTAAATATTCAGATTCTTCCCAATGCCCTTCTGTGAATTGAACTAGGCCCTTAGTGAGCTCATGTTTAGCTTTAACCGATAGTTTTGCATTTCGATTGTTCTTTAAACGTTTTTTTAGTCCAAAGATAAATTTTAATATACTAAAGAATATATAAAGAAGTAGGACTCCCAAGATACTAACGATCAGTAACGTCGTGCTCGTTAGGCTGACACTCATAGGATTCTCATCCCATTGGTAATTGATGGTGATATCAGATGAATGTTGTACTGCTGTTATTCCAAGCCAAAATGTACCAACAATAAATGAAAACAAGAGTAAATAACGCATTATTTGAGTTCCGCTCCATTTTTAAGAATCTGCTTGTCGGCTTTGTTTATATCTTTATCCATAATCTTTTTTTCTGTCATTATCTTTTCAAGCAACTCCAGAGAATTATTAACATCTGGTAAGTCTGGAGATAAATCTGCTTGATCTAATATCTTTAGTTGTTCTAAATAAGCAGTATTTTTTTCAGCAGGATAATAGTTTACTAATAATGATTTAATCCTTTTAATTTGCTTATGGAAGTTGTCATTATCGCCCTGTAATAACATGATCTTAAGCGTCTCAAAGCGTAAAGAGAAAAGCTGATACAAGCGTTCTTTAGAGTCTAAATCCAAATCTTCTTGTAATGGTTTATCTAGCTTTCTGACGATAACCGCATCATTGATGGTCTTTTTTACACGATTAACTAAAGAGTCTTTGGCCTCAGTGTTAGAGCCATCAATCGTGTCTGATTCTTTACTAGATGGTAATAGTTCAATACTCTCACTACTCGCTTGTTCCTGTTTGAATACAGGTTTTAGTTGCTCCAGTAAATGATCAATTTTTTGAGATAAATCAGAAACATCAATAACTTCATGTTGATTCACAATAGCAATATCTTCGCTGATTTGTTTGCGCACAGGCAATAGATCTAATTCACCACGCTCTAATAATAAATTATCAGCAAGCTTAAAAGATACAATCGCACTATCTTTATCCTTCTTCAATTCAAATTGTTGAACGGCAGTTTGTAGTAAAAAATGTACTTCTCCCAACGTCCAGTCTTTAAGTGTTGGCGTTTGTATCTTTACTGGGGCCTGCTGATGAGTAAGTGTTTGAGCCTGAATATAGACACTATCGGCAATATGCTGAGTGCTATCTTGGATGGTCCTCAGTTCATTCATGGCTTTATCTAGATGTGCTTTATTTTCTTTAAAATTATCATTGAGTTCTTTTTCTAGAATAGCGAGTTTTTCTTGTAAGGCAAAATTAGGCATTTCTTGCTTAATTTCTTCTATTTGGCGTAAAGCAAGTTTTGCTTTGTCGTGGATGCGTAGCCAATTTTTATAGCCCGCAGCGATGCCTACAGCAGTGAAAAACAAAGCAAGCCAAGCAAGAAATTGAGTAAACCGAGTACGACGATTTATTTTTCTGAGAATTTTTAGTTGTTCATCCATGTTTTATTAAATGTTTCATTAAATTTTTTATTAAAGTTCTTAGTTAAATTCTAAAGTCAGCCTTTCAAAAAGTGTTTCGTCGCTGGGATCTTCCGCGATCAATATTTTACCCTGAAAGTTGCTAGGAATCTCGTGCTGCATTCTAGAACTACCAATTAATAAGGTAAGTTGGTTAACCCAGTCTTCTTTATCTGCTAAATGAAGCTCGGCTAATTCAAAAAAGCTTGCCGTACTAGATGCACTTGTTAGTAGCACTATATCTAGCTTTCCCTGTTGGCTAGCAGTTTTTAATTCATTCAGATTTTGCTGTGGGCAATTTCGTGAATAAACATTCATATAATCAACATTAGCACCTAAGGCAATAAGGTTGTTTTTTAAATAGTCACGCCCACTTGAGCCACGAATGATGGCTATTTTTTTACCTGCAGCCTCTTTTTTAAATTCCTCAATAGCCAGCAGTGCTTCACTATTAAAGTACTTCTCAGGACAGAAATTGACAGATAAACCATGTTTTATCAAAGCTTGTGCCGTTTTTTTTCCAACAGTAACCAGAGTTTTGTTTTTTAAACTATCGATACCAACTAAGTTCACACATTGTTCAACTGCATTACTACTGACAAAAACAACCATATCGTAGTCAACTAGTTTATTTAATATCTCCTTGGTTTTGTCATCGTTAAATGGAGTGATTGCAATTAAAGGAAAGTGTAAAAGACACCCCCCCACTTTTAGTATGTTCTTACTTAAAGCTTCTGCCTGATGTTTTGGGCGAGTAATAACAATCCACTTTCCTTGTAGAGGATTAATAGATGAAGTACTTTTAGGGCTAATCGACATTATTAAAAATCAATACCTAATAGTTCTAATACTTTACCTCCACCTTGTTCTAATAATTCTTCTGCAACTTCAATACCTAATTCATAGGCATGTTCATGTAAGCCAACTTTCTCACTACGGAAGATCTTTGACCCATCAGGAAATCCAATTAAGCCGCGTAAACGAACTTGGTCGCCATCTAATTCTGCAAAACCACCGATAGGTACTTGGCAACCTCCATTTAGACGGGCATTTAAAGATCGTTCAGCATTTACTCGAATCGCAGTTTCGCCATGATGTAGAGGAGCAAGTAAGGCATTTATTTCGTCATCATCGATTCTACATTCGATGCCTACAGCACCCTGACCGATAGCAGGTAAGCTTTGTTCGGTACTTATATTGTGAACGATACGATCGTCAAAACCCAATCGCATTAAACCTGCAGAAGCGAGAATGATTGCATCATATTCATCATTATCTAATTTCGCTAAGCGGGTGTTTACATTGCCACGCAAATCTAATATTTGAACATCTGGACGTCTTTCTTTCAGCTGTGTCTGACGACGTAAACTGCAGGTTCCTACTCGTGCACCTTGAGGTAAATCATCAATCGACTTAATCGTATTTGAGACAAAAGCATCGGTGGGGTTTTCACGTTCCATGATCACTGATAAATGCAGACCTTCAGGAAGCATCATGGGTACATCTTTCATAGAGTGAACGGCAATATCCGCATCACCATTTAACATACCTGTTTCAAGTTCTTTAACGAATAAACCTTTCCCGCCTATTTTAGCTAAAGGAGTGTCTAAAATAATATCTCCTTGTGTAGTCATTGTTACAAGTTCTACGTTTATACCGGGGTGATAATGTTTAAGTTGGCGTGCAACTTCTTCCGCTTGCCATAAGGCTAAAGGACTTTTTCTAGTTGCTATACGAATGGTTTTGGACATAGTTTAAATCTTTCTTTAGAATGTTTTGAACTAAGAAACGATAACTTTCTCTAAGTTATTCTTTCTATTGCGATTAAGTTATCAAAGTTAGAAATCTTAATACGTATGACTTTACGTTAAAACCTATGATGAGGCAAAACCGATCTATGAAGTTTTTCATATCAGTTTTATTATTATTTTTCACATCTGTTGCAATGTCAGTAAGTGATGACAGTGCTGTGTTGGAAGTAGAAAATTTTCAAGCACTCTCAGTTCAAATGAAAAATAATAATATGGGACTCGTCATGATGCTACACGCCGAAGATTGTCATTATTGTGAAATTATGGATGAGAGTATACTTTCTCCAATGGAGAGAAGCGGTGAATATAAAAAGCGGGTATTTATTCGGAAATTACAAATTGATAAACCCAACTACATAACAGACTTTAAAGGAAATAGGGTTGCTGCTTCTGATTTAGCCGAGAGTTACGATTCTCGTCTCACACCGACGCTAATATTCTTAGATTCTACTGGCGAAGAAAAAGCAGTTAAAATTATTGGTATAAATAGTATTGACTTATTTAGTGCATCTGTCGATGAACAAATTGATGAGCTTTTAATGGTAATTAATAATAAAACTAAATCACCAGTTAGCAATTAAACTAAAACTTATACATAAAAAAGGCCCAACAAATTGGGCCAAGTTTTATGTGATCTAACTGAGTAATAACTTACCCAGTTTTTAGGTCAGATCTGGTCGTTTTTAACGATTACGAACGAAGCGACGAATCTCAGCGACATGACGACGGCTTACTTCTAGCTTGTCATCAATCTTCTCGATTTTAACTTGTACACGACCGATATTGTTTTTCGCAAGGCCTGTAATACGGCTTTTTGCTACTAATGCATTTCTGTGAATGCGAATAAACTTGTCAGCTAGATCAGTTTCAAGTGACTTTAGTGATTCTTCAATGATCACTTCACCTTGACTGTGTCTTACTGTTACGTATTTTTGGTCTGCTTGGAAATAGTATACATCTTCAATAGGGATTAGCTCCAAATTGCCGCGCATTCTTGCGCATATATGTTTGCGTCCTGCACCAGTAACTTCATTATCATCAAGCACTCTAGATCGCTGTGCGCGATTAAGTGAGCGTGCTTGTTGTAGACTTTTTAATAGTTGTTCTTGTCTTATTGGTTTCATGAGGTACCCTGTTGCTTTGGTTGAAAAGGCTTCTAATGCATACTCCCCGTATGCAGTAGTGAAAATTACGGCTGGTGGATTTGGCATGCCTGATAAGTGTTTAGCCACTTCTAAGCCGTCCATCACCGGCATCGAAATATCAAGTAAAATCAGGTCAGGTTGATGGCGCTCGACCATCATTAATGCTTCAGCTCCGTTTTCAGCTTCGGCACAAATATTGTATTCAGAATTATCCTGAAGTAAGCTATTTATACGTTGTCGTGCTAGTTCTTCATCGTCGACGACTAGGATATTCATTGTCATTATTATGTCTCCTTCGGTATTGAAAATGAGACTCGATATTGATGTTCGCTTTTACTTATTTTTAGATTAGCGCGATCACCGTAAGCAAGTCTCAGACGATTCTTTAAATTTTCTTGGGCAATATGATTGCCTTTTGAATGTGTACTCGTTCCTGCAGGAGGCACTGGATTTGTCACAACAATATCCAAACTATTACCTGCGTTATATAAACTAATTCCTAAGGTTCCACCGTCTTTACATGGCTGAATCCCATGATAAATTGCGTTTTCCACTAAAGGCTGCAGCAATAAAGGCGGAATTTCCATATTAAAAGGCAGTGTCTGCCTGTCCATATCCCATACTATATTTAATCGTCTTTTGCCGAGTCTTAATGCTTCCATACGTAAATAACGTAAGGTGACATCTAGTTCTTCGCCTAATGAGATACGATTTCTGGTATCCAAAGTAGTACGAAAAATATCGGCTAAATCTAATAAAGCATCTTCTGCTTTATCTTTATCAACTTGTATTAACTGCGCTATGCTATTCAAGCTATTGAATAGGAAGTGCGGTTTCATGCGAGATTGCAAGGCATCATATTTAGCGCCTGAATCTGCACGAGAAAACTCTTCTCTTTGGCTATGAACATAAAAATAATGCAAAGCCATATTGGTCAAAATTAATGCTATAAACGCATTTCTTAATATAAAAGGTGTGTCCCAATAATGAATCACGCCTACTTTTTGATAACTATCTGCCATAATTGCCAATATAGAAGCACCTATGGTGAATGAAACTACAATAGCGCTTACTACAGAGGCGATTTGTACCACCTTAAGCTTGCCAATTTTATTCGATAACAAACAAACTATTACCGTAGAGCCGAGAACTACCCACTGAACAAACAGAGAAGTTAAGCCAAGTCTTATTAAAGAAGCTTGATAACTTGTTGAAGCGCTGGTAAAAGCTAAAACTAATGCTAATACTTGTGCCCCGACCATAATTCGAATCATTGCTTGTGGCGTACAAAGTTCTGGTAAAAAACCTATAGAATTTTGTGAATTGGCAATATTGGTAGCAATATTCATTTATTAATTGTTTTTATTTTTAACCTGATTTTTACTGACTTGCTATAATCGCGAAGTTGTAACTAATCAAAATACTTATTTATTATTTAATAACCTTCGTAAATAAAATCATTTGCTACGGTTATCTTAATTTTTATTATTTTCGTCGCTCTTTTTGCAACGCTCATCCGCATTGTATGTAAATCTTACTGACTGGAAACTGAACAAGCATGTCTGATAACAATAAAACTTCAAATAGTACTTCTAATGATACAAAAATAGTCCAACCAGAAAAACTTTGGGG
>CALISP010000020.1 GCA_938041705.1 uncultured Cocleimonas sp.
TGATCGGCGTTATGGGTGGTTTTGGTGTGGTAATAAATCGTTACTGAGGGAACAAGAATTTATCAGTTTAAAAGAATCTGCACGATTATCTGATATTGCAGCTATTCAAATTATTGATGAATATTGCAGTGGAAGTAAAGGTGGGTCTTATCGATCTTGGGAAATTAATTTAGTCTCTAAAGATGCTAAACGATTAAATGTTATGGACCATGGAAATAAAGTCAGTATTTCTGCTGATGCAAAAATGCTTGCTGACTTTCTGGGAGTGCCTGTTTGGGACAATACCTGATTAATCTTTAATGAAACAATCCCTAGCTTGAATGAATGCAATTAACGTTGAAAGATAAAAAGAAACTATTGTTCAAAAAGTAGGGGGTGTTATTTATAGTTACAAAATAACTTAAAAGTAGGTCTCTTTTTTATTTAGAGCCTACTTTTTATAAAGATTATTTCGTATCTTTAGGCTTACTTTTCTTCTTAGGCTTATCTTCTTCTGAGCCTTCTTTACCAGATAATTGTCTTAATGAAAGCTGTTGCCCCATGACCCTAACTTTCTTTAAATGGTTTTCAATTTCTTTAGGCATACCTTCGGGTAAATCAACTGTACTGTGACCATTATTGATATCGATATTTTGAATATACTGGCTTTCAACACCAGCTTCATTAGCGATAGCTCCAACGATATGTCTTGGTTGAGCTCCGTGTTCTGCGCCTACATCTAAACGGTATGTCACCATTCCTGGTTGAGTAACGCCTTTTTTGCGTCCAGAGCCTTCACTATGTCTACCACCGTCTGAACGATCATTGCGTGGGTTATCTCTTCGCGAATTGTTCTCACGAGTTCTATCGCCATGTTCTCGTTTTCCACGACTGTTTCTGTCATTTCCGCGATCAGAACCTCTGTCGTTAGAACGATCACCTAGATTAGTTTCTGGAATCTTATTTGGAGTGACTAATAACGGACGATCACGCTGAACTAGAAATGCAAGAGTTGCTGCAATTTGCTTAGGAGTCAAATCACCATTATCTTCTAAATCAGTAATTACTTTTTCATAGAAATCTAATTTCTGTGATGCCGCCGTTTCAACAACCATCTCTTTGAAACGATTAATTCTTGCTGCACTTATATCCTGAGGAGATGGTAGCTTTAATGGTTCAATCGTCTGACCTGTAGCGCGTTCAATACCCGCTAAAGCTCGTTTTCCGTTCGGTGGAACGAACAGTATTGCAGTACCTTTACGTCCTGCGCGTCCTGTTCTACCAATACGGTGAACATATGATTCATTATCTGCAGGCATGTCATAGTTGATAACGTGTGTAATTCTTTCAACATCTAAACCGCGTGCAACAACGTCAGTAGCAACGATAATATCTATGCTGCCTTTTTTGAGTCGTGCAATTACTTTCTCGCGCATTGATTGTTGTACATCACCATTCAATGCAATTGCTTGATAACCACGTGCAGAGAGTTTTTCTGCTAATTCTGTAGTCATATTTTTAGTACGAACAAATATGATAATGCCACCGAATTCTTCGGCTTCTAATAAACGTGTTAAAGCATCTAGTTTGTAAGATGTTTTACCTGACCAATAGTATTGTGCAATGGTAGATACAGTTGATGTTTTTGATTTAACTTTAATATCAACAGGATTATTCAAATACTTTTGCGTAATGCGTTTGATTACTGAAGGCATCGTTGCTGAGAATAAAACGGTCTGACGTGTTTCAGGTGTTTCTTTTAAGATGGTTTCAACATCATCGATAAAACCCATACGAAGCATTTCATCTGCTTCATCTAAAACAAGTGCTTGAAGATTTGCTAGTTTAAGCGTTCGACGACGTAAATGATCCATCACACGTCCTGGCGTTCCAACCACTACGTGTGCACCACGTCTTAATTGGCGAAGCTGAATATCAATGCTTTGACCACCGTAAATAGGCATTACATGAAAGCCTTTTAAATGACGAGCATAACTTTGCATTGCCTCAGCTACTTGAATCGCTAGTTCACGAGTCGGTGCCAAAACTAAAATCTGGGTGTCTTTAGATGAAAGATCCAAACGACTTAACAGGGGTAACGAGAAAGCGGCTGTTTTTCCTGTGCCCGTTTGTGCTTGGCCTATAAGGTCTTTACCTTCTAATAAATGTGGAATCGTTTCTGCTTGAATCGCTGAAGGTGTCTCGTAACCCGCTTCTTCAACTGATTTTAGCACCAATTCATGAATGCCTAGATCCGCGAAAGTCGCAGTCGATGAGTTAGCATTATCGTCTGGGTTTTCATTTGGTTCTTGGTCTGAACTTTGATTTGATGCATCATTAGATAAGTCCTTAGACGTTTCTTTTGATGATTCCTTAGACGAATTTTTTGGCGTTTCGTTTGACATAAGTAAAGCCGCTACAAGCAGTGATATAAAGGGCGCGCATTATACTCCTATTATAACAAAGATGTTGCACTTATTAGTTATACCTTGTTTTAAAGTATATTGGCTAAGAAGTTACTTATTTCTTTAATGCTCAAGCTTAGAGTTATGTTCTATTTTATGCGAAGTTTTTGGGCTATTTTCAGGAGTAACAACACCTAATGACATAACAAGTTTTAGTGCATCTTCAACGTCCAAGTCCATCTTCATTACCTCATTTTCAGGAATAAATAAGATGAATCCAGAAGTAGGGTTAGGTGTGGTTGGGACGAATACAGTAATCAGTTCTTTCCCTGTAGCTTCATTGAAAGACTGAGGACTATCACTTGTTTTAAAACAAAGAGTCCATATACCTTTTCGTGGATACTCGATTAACAGTACTTCATTAAAGGTATTATTATCTGATGATAAAATTGTACTAGTTACTTGCTTTACCGAAGAGTAAATACTGCGTACTAAAGGAATTCTATCGAGGATGTTTTCCCATGCTTGAATCAGCCTCTTGCCCGCAAAGTTCGTAAGAAAGAAACCTGTTATAAATATAACCATGGCACTGATTACAATACCAAGGCCAGGAATATTAAAACCAAAAAGAGCTTCAGGACGCCATCCCGGAGGTAATAGAACGATGGTTCTATCCATTAAAGTCACAAGTAATCGAATCACAAATATTGTGATGCCTAATGGCACCCATATAAGTAATCCTGTAATGATATATTTTCTTAATTTTGCAAACATATTATTGCTAGTTTCTCTGATTTTGTTATTTAACTAAACTTCTGTAATTGACATAAATAACAATCAAAAAATCGATTAATAATCTACGTTTCTTTACTCTTTGTTGGTTTAGCACTTGAATCTACTTTTGTTGTAGGTTTTTCAGTACTTGTACTAGAACTTTCTGATGATGTTTTTGAGCTATCAGTAGATTTTGAGTTTTCTGTCGATTTCGAGCCTTCACTTGAACTAGAATCACCAGTTGTTTTTTGATCTTTATTATCAGCTTTAGTTTCAGTTAAGTTCTTCTTTTTATCTCCTTCTTTAAAATCGGTTTCGTACCAACCAGCTCCACTTAATCTAAATGCAGCAGCAGTAACTTTCTTTTTCATTTCGGCTTTACCACAGGCTTCACAATCGGTTATGTGAGGATCACTGATTTTTTGTAAGACTTCTATCACAGTGCCACAAGCTTGGCATTGGAATTCATAAATTGGCATATAATTAACTCATTAAAACTAATAAACACAGATGCTTACAATGTATGGTTTAAATTCACTGAATACAAGCCTTAACCCTTCAAACAATATGAATATTAAGAAATATGATAGCTATGCATAAGTTCTCTTTACGTTTTTAAACGACAAAAACGTAATATCACTTAAAAGTGGGGGGGTGTCTTTTTAACCTATTATCCTGATACCATGCGAGCATGAAAAATATACTCATAACAGGTTGTTCAAGTGGTATTGGTTACCACGTTGCCAAGGGCCTAAAAGATAAAGGTTATTCCGTGTTAGTTACTGCTCGAAATACCAATGATATCTCAAAACTCGAAGGTGAGGGTTTTACCTGTTTACAATTAGATTATGCAGACTCTAAAAGTGTGCAGCAATGTGCTGATCAATTACATCAAATTATCGGTGATGACTTATATGCTGTATTCCACAATGGTGCTTATGGTCAACCTGGGGCTGTAGAAGATTTGACACGTGAAACTATTGAAAAACAATTCGCCGCCAATGTTTTTGGTTGGATGGAATTAAATAATCGAATAATTCCACTGATGCGAAAAAATAATTCTGGTCGCATAATCTTTAACAGTTCAGTTTTGGGATTAATCTCATTACCTTTTCGAGGTGCTTACAATGCAAGTAAATATGCGATTGAAGGTTTTGCTGATACTTTACGACTAGAGCTTTCTGATACAAATATCAAAGTCTCTTTAATAGAACCTGGTCCGATAGAAAGTCGTTTTCGACCGAATGCTTTGCAGGCGTTAAAGGATAATGTAGATATGCAGGCAAGCCCACATAGTCATCGTTATGAAGGTACTTTAGAGCGCCTTGCTAAAGAAGGTAATACCGATGCGTTTACTTTATCGCCCGAGGCTGTATTACAAAGAGTATTATGGTGTTTAGAAAAACCAAACCCTAACCCCCATTATTATGTAACCAAACCTACATACATTATGGGTTATTTAAAGCGCTTGTTACCAACTAAACTGATGGATAAATTTATTCTTAAGGTGGCTGGCGGA
>CALISP010000021.1 GCA_938041705.1 uncultured Cocleimonas sp.
TAAACTTCGTTTTAGTTCTGACAAAAAAGCCCCGTTTACGGGGCTTTTTTGTGCCTGTTCAAAATAGAATCTCATAGACTCAAATGAAGAATACTAGGTAAAAGTAGGGGGGTGTTTTTTAATGAGATATAGAATGTATCAAGAGTGTTGTATCTGTATAAGGGGTTAACTCGATCATTTACCTTTATCTAAAGATGTTTCTTCAAAGGTTTTTTTTCACAGGTCTTTGTTTACAGGTCTCTGTTCAAACTGCGGGAGATCATCATTTATTTCAAACCATTGAGCTTTAGAACCAACGAATATATGTAACTCTGGTTTGATATCTACATCACCTTCGATTGTGCCTAGTGTAATGCTGCTTACTTTACCTTTTTCAGTACCAGCTAAAGTCGAGCCGCACTCGTTACAAAAACACCAGCCATCACCTGATGGGGTTTCGTAAACCTTTGTAAGTCCTTCTTCTGATGTCCATTTAAAAGCGCCTGAATTAAACCCAGCATATGTTGAAAATGCAGCACCATGTTGCTTTCTACACAGTGAACAATGGCAATGATCAGCATCCAATAGTGGCCCAATAATTTCATAACGGACCTTGCCGCATAAACATCCGCCTTTAATGATTCTTTTGGTACTCAACTAGATGCTCCTTACAAATTAATCGTTGGATAAGAGGGCTTTTCCAAATATAGAAATTGCCTTGTTAAGTTTTAGTTGTAAGAACAAATCTAATGCCAAGTATTCCAAGTGTAAAGAAAAATGAAACCAAATAATGAAGTTTATTGTTACTTGTTAATCCTTTTTGATTTCTCCTCTTAGACATTCGAAGTGCAACTGCACCTGCAAGAAATGGAGCTACAATTAAATTGATTACACGAAGCCAACTAATTGGAATAACAGCACTTGAAAGAATAGCAACGCTAGCAGCCCCAACTGCAATTCCAATGATAAGACTAATAAATAACCAGCCGAAAGTATTAATATCTCCTTCACGTTTTTTCTCGTAAGACACCATGAATATATCCCAAGGAAAATACAATAAAGATTCAAGTAGGAGTTGACCTACGAAAGATATAATAATGAATAGGATCTCTTCCATTATTGAAAGCTAGCGCCTTGCCGACTGAGTAGTTTTCCGATGTGGCAATTTGTTATTCGTATAGATCGTTGATTTTAATATGCTTAATAGAGTTTGGAATATTACCTAGTTGTGTAATTAAAAACTCAGGTTTTAGATTGTAGTGACTTAATTTTTCTATTGGTACCCATCTAAAAAGTAGATTAACAGTTTCTTCGATACCTTTAAAATCAACCTCAGGCTTTATATCGAACTGTTCGGTAAGAGATACCAAATAGAAATTTGCTATTTCATGGTATTGCTTAACATTTAACTGAAAGAAGTTCTCAACATGCCAAAGCTGCCTTACTACGCTACATTTAATTCCTAGTTCTTCACCTAGTTCGCGTTCTACTGTGTAATCTGATGTTTCAAAAAGCTCTACTCGACCTCCTGGTAATGCCCAGAAGTCATCTTCAATAGCTCGATGAATGAGAATATGGTGATCTTGAATTATTACAGCAACAGCTCTAAAGCTAAAACGAGCATCACCAGTATCGTAACTGATCATTAATTTACCTTCGCATA
The DNA here is from genome assembly GCA_938041705.1 of uncultured Cocleimonas sp. Lineage (GTDB taxonomy): Bacteria > Pseudomonadota > Gammaproteobacteria > Thiotrichales > Thiotrichaceae > Cocleimonas. The sequence goes on from CALISP010000021.1 coordinate 1,643, forward strand.
ACAGTGTATTAAGAAGGCCGCTGGCCCTTTTAATATATTATCGGGCCACCAGCCTGACTTTTTATTTAATTTGAATCAAAAATACTTCATAAGTTACTTATTTACAATAATAAATTAATTTTTACATTAATTTCAAAAAACATTAAGTGGGCTAGCAGCCCGTATTTTTGTTCGCTTCTTGTATTAATTATTTGCATATTAATTTCTTGCCTAAACAATAAATGAATACAGTCTAAAAGTGGGGGGGTGTAAAAGGAGACTCTAATCAGGTCAGATAATTTTAAGCTAGCAAAATCACCCGTAGCTTCCCCGAAGATAACCGAAATGGAGTGACCATTACAACTCACATCGAGAAAGCTACAAGTGCTTTTTTCTGTGCTTAAATTTTATCAACTTAATCAGAGGCTCCTTTAAAACAGTTTAAAAGTAAGGGGGTGTCTATAAACAGTCAGTTGAAGAGAACGGAGACAACGAAGGAGCATAGTTTCGAAGATCTACAGGGCGATTATAACGAGTCAAAAGTGGTTGTGTCTTAGGTGACTCATATCAAGCCCAATAATCTCAGCTAACTAAAAATAACCAGCTGAAACTAAGCAAATACTATGAATTGAATCCATTATAAGTCTGGTGTGCTTTCTAGTATTTAATCATCACTTCATTACGACGCATGAACGGTAATGTCCACGGGGGATTGTAACGCGCTAGTTCTGGCTTACCTGTAGTTTTGATATTTCTACTTTCTAGCCATTTTTCTAGTTCAGCTGTTTTTTTTTCAGCTTTGGCTTTTCCTGCAAAACCAGAGAAACGGACTACTGCGTATTTGGCTCCGTCTACTTGTTTTATGGTAACGGCGTCATTGTTTGGTTTTGGTAGGGTAGCTAAGGTGTATTTGCTTGGCATGACAAAGTGCATACGCCATTTTTCACCTGATTTTTCCATACTGACAGGAGCCGTCATGCTGATTTTTTCTGATTGTGGTTTTGCCTGCATAGTAACCGGCGCAGTCATGCTGATCTTTTCGTTATTATCTATATTGGTTCGAGAGGTGTTTTTACCAAAAATAAAACCTGCTATGAGCTTAAAACCTTTGTTAGAGGCTTCTTTTAAGGTTCCTGATACTTCAACTTCCGCAATGATTTTAGGATCATAAACTCTTAGTTCAAATTCACCAGCTTGCTCGATGACTCGATATTTTGGTTCTTCGATTGCCATTGCAGATCCTGAAAATAATACTGTGAATAGTCCTAGTGATAATAAAAGGAGCAAACTTGAAGTAAGTCGTCTTGTCATATAAATACCTAAATAAACAGAGTGTTAATAACGGTGTTGATATAAATGAGACTTACTTATTTGTCTTTAGTTCAGATGATCTATAGTTGCATATAGTGAAGAATCATTGCGGCAGCTAATAAAACAGCAACCCACAATACCATACTAGCACTTGGCCAGGTACGCGCTAAAATACCTTGTGGACCATGTACGTGTTTCAATCGATCTAGGTGTTTTTGGCCAAAGTATTTAATGCTCAATATGACAGGACCAACAAACTTAGGGCTATGTTCTTTAACCCAAGAGATTCCTCCGAACATTAGCTTACGATAGAACCAATCAAAGTCGAGACTGATCGTTAGTGTTCGCTTCATAAATGTTAGCAGCGCAAAGAAGGCAAAGCCCGCAAACAGCAATAATTGCAGCTGTGTGACTACGTGATCAGCTGTGTAAGGCTGGTAATCTAAAGCGTAAGGCAATATGCCGTAAATGATTGATGGCACGATACCGATCAAGATACATAAGAATGACATTATCCACATAGCTGCGCGCATATTCCACGGTGGATCAGGTGGTCTTAAACCTGAGTCTTTTTGGAAAAATACAAACCAAGGGAATTTGATACCTGCATGTAAGAATACACCTGCTGAGGCTGCGACTAGACAAAACCAAACCCAAGGCATGCCTGCTTCTGCAGCTGCACTGGTTTCTAATGATTTTGTGACAAACCCGGACGTTAAAGGAACAGCCGATATTGCTAGTGCACCAATAATGCCGTTAATGGCGGTGACTGGCATTGATTGGAATAAACCACCAAGGTCAGTACATTTGCGCTTACCTGTCATTAGCAACACACTGCCTGCAGACATGAGTAGTAAGCCTTTGTAGATAATATGAGCAAAGGCGTGTGCAGTCGCACCGTTTAAGGCGAGTTCGCTACCGATACCAATGGCAACAACCATAAAGCCCACTTGGTTAACGATACTGTAAGCTAAGATACGACGCATATCGTTTTCTAGAAGCGCGTAGATGATGCCGTAGAACACCATATACATTCCGACATAGATAAGAATAGTCTCACCAGGGAAACCCATTAATAAAGCAAATACGGCTGTCTTGGTGGTGAATGCAGATAAAAATACGGTGCCACTTGGACTGGCTTCTGGATAGGCATCAGCGATCCATGCAGAAAAAGGCGGTGCGCCTGCATTAACTAAAAAGCCAATTAGAATTAGAATAGTACCGAAGCTATCGGCTTTCATTGCTGTGAATTCAATACTGCCAGTATTAGCGACATGGGCTGCGATTCCGATCATTAGAATCACACCACCGAGTAGGTGAACCAGTAAATATCGTATGCTAGCGCCATAAGCACGTTTGTTTTGATGGCAGTTTGCCCAAATGACTAAGGTCGAACCAATCGCCATGATTTCCCAGAATACAAACAGACTGATTAAATCGCCACAGAAGGTTACGCCAATGGCAGAGCCAGCATAAACAAAGGCTGCGCTTAGCTCTAGGGTGCGAGCATGTTTGAGTGCGTAAAGTGCGCCGATTCCCGCCATCATCGCAAACACGGTAGCAAAAACTCGGCCTGCAGATGTCAGATGTAAAATATCTAACTGATATTCCAGAAAGTTAAGCGTCATGCTGTGTTCAGCAGTAACTAACCAAACCATTATCAATGTGAGTAGCGGAAATCCAATCGCTATCACATTTTTAAAGCGTGGCGCTACCCAAGGCAGTAACAAACCACCAAGGATTAGGATGAGACCAGGAGGAAGAATTAAACTACTCATCGTGACTGCTCATTATTTTTGGCATCAGGATCTTTGTCATTCTCATCATAATAATCATCGTTACGTTTAAGAATAAATCCAAGTAACTTCGCGCCCACTACCATTGCAGCACAGGTTAGAAAGCCATACCAAGCGTAAAAAGTTGGTGACGCATCTAGATGGACACCTTGAGCTTCGAAACTTGCATGATGGTGCATAAAAAACTCAGGCAGAAGAGCTAAAATTAGAATTCCGAATTGAATCTTCCATAAGGTTTTGCGGTTTTCTTCGCGGTATAACCAATGTTTCTGATTTTTAGAGCTGTTATCTTGGCTCATGACACAGGTACTCCAACGGCTTGGGCCAGTTCATAAACAAGGCCAGGGAATAAGAATAATAGAATGGTTGCTGCGGCTGTCATTGTTAATGCGATAACCATCGGTAGCGGTGATTCTTTATGATCGCGTTTATGTTCAATAAGTTGATTTGGATCTTCAGGCTTTAAGAAGGCTGAATAAATTACTGGAACAAAGTAAGCAGCATTGAGAAGCGTTGATAGAACAATTACTCCCATTGCTATGTATTGTTGTTCTTGACTAGCACCCAGTAACAAATACCACTTTGATAAAAAGCCAGCGGCAGGGGGAAGTGCAATCATGGAAATGGCGCCGATAGTAAATGCTGTCATTGTCCAAGGCATGCGTCGACCAATACCAGCAAGTTGGCTTATATTAGTTTTTTTGCTGGCAGTGTAAATTGAACCCGCTGCAAAAAACAAAGTGATTTTACCAAACGCATGCACCGCAATATGAAGTGATGCTCCAATTAAGGAAAGCGGTGCAAGAATCAATGCGCCCATCACCACATAAGACAATTGGCTAATGGTTGAATACGCTAACCGCTTTTTCAAGTTGTCTTGTTGTAAGGCAATTATTGAGGCAACGACTACTGTGAAACAGGCGATATAAAGAAGCCACTCAATACCTGGTGCTGTCTTGAGTAAGTCCAAGCCGAAAATATACGCAACCACTTTAACTACACTAAATACACCCGCTTTTACAACTGCTACGGCGTGAAGCAAAGCACTTACTGGTGTTGGTGCAACCATTGCTGCAGGTAACCAACGGTGTGTTGGCATAACCGCTGCTTTACCTATACCAAATACAAATAGCGCAGCTAATAAGGTAAGTAGCGGTCCACTGATATGACCTTCCAAGATTCCGCCTGGTGTAAAATCAGTTGTACCAGAGACATACCAAACCCAAATAACAGCGGGCAGTAATAACCCGATTGAGGTACTAATTAAAATCCCTAGATAAACACGTCCAGCATTCCGCGCTTTTTCATGGCCTGCATGAGTCACTAACGGGTAAGTTGAAAGCGTTAATACTTCATAGAATACAAACAAGCTCAACAAGTTACCGGCAAATGCTATTCCCATTACTGAGGATAATGCTATTGCAAAAAAGATATAAAAGCGCGTTTGCTTGTGCTCGTTATTAGCGCGCATATAACCAATTGAATAAAGCGAATTGATTGGCCAAAGTGTGGCTGCAACTAGCGCGAATATCATACCCAATGGTTCAACAGTAAAACTGATTTCTAAACCGGGTAATATTTCAGCTAGAGCTAAAGTAGGGCGTTCACCAGCAAGGATATGAGGTGTTAAAGCGGCTACGGTAAAAAATAATAATACAGATCCTACTAAGGTAAAACCTTCACGCACATTAGGCCAGGGATTCGTAAAGAAGATTGCAAATGCTGTTAAAAGAGGAATACACAGCGCAAGTAAAATTAAGTCTTGAGGAGTAAGCATCATAAGAGACTCCCTCCAAATAACATCTTCGCTGCGCCAGTGGCTAGATCAGTACTTAATCTTGAATTAATACCAAAATACAAGTTAGCTGCAATGAGTGTCCAAGCAGGAATCAATAAGCTTAACGGTGCTTCTTTAACTTCGGGAGCATTGGCTGGTCTTTCTTGGAAATAAGCTGTCTCAATAATTCGCCATGTGTAAACGACAGCCATTAACGAAGAGATAATGATAAGTACCGTTAGCGGCCAATAGCCTTTTTCTAATGTGGCGAGTATCAAATACCATTTTGAAATAAAGCCTACTGTTAGCGGTACACCTATTAAACTTAAGGCACCAACAACAAAAGCACCCATGGTAAATGGCATGGCTTGTCCAAGTCCTGCAATGCTCTTAACACGTGTGTCACCGACTCGATACGCTATAGCACCAAGGGTTAAGAATAAACCACCTTTCATTAGAGCATGATTAAATAAGTGTAATAGGGTGCCAGTTAAGCCTGTGATATTGACTAAAGAGATACCTAAAAGCATGTAACCGATTTGCGCTACTGATGAATAAGCGAGCAGGCGTTTGATGCCGTCTTGGAACATCGCTACCATAGATGCAAACAAAATGGATGCAACTGCTAGAGGCATTAATAGCCATTGGACTTGCATAAAGTTGAAACTAAAATCAGCACCAAAAACGGTATATAGGAAACGCAATAAGGCATAAATAGCAACCTTTGTAGCCGTAGAGCCAATGAATGCAGACACTGCTGATGGAGCAAAGGCGTATGCATTTGGAAGCCATAAGTGAAGCGGGAACATGGCTAGCTTTAAACCAAAACCCACAACCAAGAAAGCGAACGCAGCTTGTAATGTTCTGGAGCCTTCCAGTGCTGGAATCTTTGATGCTAAATCGGCCATGTTTAAAGTGCCGGTTAGAGCATACAACAAACCAACTCCAATCAAGATGAAGGTTGCGCCGATGGTTCCCATAATTAGGTATTGAAACGATGCGGTAAGCGCGCGTCGATCACGTCCCAAACTAATTAAGGTGTAGCTAGATAATGAAGATATTTCTAGTAATACAAACAGATTAAATGCATCACCAGTAATGGTCATACCTAACAGTCCAGCCAAGCACAACATCATTGCCGTAAAGTAGATTCGATGGTGACTTTCAGGAATTTCCTTTTGGATACTTGTCCAACTGTATGGAAAAACAACCGCGGCAATACCACTGACTATTAGAAGTACATAGGCATTGAGTACATCAACACTATATTCGATACCCCAAGGTGGTGCCCAGCCTCCAAACTCATAGTGCAATACGGCACCGTCTTTCACTTCCATGACCAACAAAATTGCCATGGCAAAACAAAGCCAACTAACTAATGATGCAAACAACCAAGATAAACGATTGTTGAGGATAAGAAAGCATATGGGTGCGGCGAGAAGTGGAACGACGACCTGAAGCGCAGGCAAGTGTTCATTGATCATGCTTGCGTTTCCTCATCTGAAATACGATCAAGCTCAAGAATTTCGTTTTCTTGAACTGTGTCATAAGACTCTTTAATTCGAATAACTAAGGCTAGAGCCAGTGAAGTTGTAGCTATACCGACAACAATTGCAGTCAGTATTAATACATGAGGTAATGGATTGGAATAAGTATCTATTCCCTCAGCAGCAATAGGTGCAGTACCACCCGCTACTTTACCCATAGATATATAAAGCATAAACACAGAGGATTGAAAGATGTTTAAACCTACAATCTTTTTAATCAAGTGGTTACTGGCAATTAGCGTATAAAAGCCTGACATCATTAGGAAAATAACAACCCAATAGTTATAAAGGTCTAAGATCATGGGTTTTTGTCTCCACGGCTAATAAAGGCAAAAAAGATTAATATCATTACGCAAGCAACAGTCAGTCCAACCCCAAACTCAATGATCAGAATACCGTAATGCTGTCCGTGAATAGGGTCATGAGCTAATACATTGTAGTCTAGGAAATTTCCACCTTTCAACAATGATACGACTCCGGTGCCACCATAAATAAGCACACCTAAAGCAGCTAGGCGCTTAAGTACCCAGGGTGGAACTAAATCCATAGCATCTTGTTGGCTAAAGGTCAGAGTGTATAAAATGATAGCTACAGAAAAAATAACACCTGCCTGAAATCCACCGCCAGGGCCAAAGTCACCATGAAATTGGACATAGAGAGCAAACAAAATAATGAACGGAATCATAAATTTCGCCATTACTTGCAAAATAGGGCGAGGAGGTGGCTCGGTGTATACAGGATCAGTTTTCTTTTCGCGAATTCCAAGTAGAGATAACACACCTATTAAGGCAGCAAAGACGACGATTACTTCACCCATTGTGTCATAGCCACGATAGCTTGCTAGAACTGATGTCACCATGTTTGGAATACCAACTTCGGTAGGAGATTGTTCTATAAAACGAGGAGCAACATGTTCATGAACTGGATTACTGGGATTGGTAAATGCGGGCATGTCTAAAGTGCCATAAACTAATACTGCACCTGTGATAAACACAACTATCAAGGGTGTTATTCTGCTTATGCTACGTCGTTTCTTTTGTTCGTAACCCGTGATACCAATGGTTGCTAGCATCAGAACAGTAGAAATACCTGCACCCACAGCTGCTTCGGTAAAGGCTACATCAACAGCATCTAATACAACAAAAATATTCGCTGAGAGCAGGCTGTAAATGCCGGATAACATCACGATGGCGAATAAACTTCGCGAACGTACAATCGCAATTGTTGTAAAGACCAGCATAGTGAGTAAAACAATATCAATTAGAAGGTTGATAGCGCTCATGATTGTGTACGCTTTGAAGATTCTTTTCGAGTTATCGCGAGCTTAGGTTTCAAACCGGTTTGATATGCTGAGCGAATGAGAGCATGACTTGCAACTGGACTTGTTAGCCATAGCAGTACAACAATAAATATCATTTTTACGGTAACTAAGTTGAAACCAGACTGTAAAACGAGCCCTGAAATAATGAAGAGTACACACAATGTATCGGTCACACTGGCTGCATGCGCACGACTATAAAATTCATCAAAACGGAAAATACCGATTGCGCCACTAATACCAAGAAAGCAACCCAACATAAGACACGCCCAACTCAGGGCATCAATTATAAAATTCATAGAAGATTACTCGTCACTTTGGGCTGATGGAGGTGGAAAACGTTCAACAAACTTGAGTACCGCAATAACACCAACAAAGTTGATTAATGCATAAACCAATGCGATATCCATAAACTCAGGACGTTCTGTTAAAAACCCATATACTGCTATAAAAAGTACAGTCTTAGTACCAAACATATTCACGGCCAAGATGCGGTCATATACGGTGGGACCAATAAAGGCACGAGCAAGTGCTATGCCCATTACTATTAATATTGCTAAACACGTTACTGCAAACATCAGTTACCACCCTCCAGCTTATGAACACGACGACCCATCTCACCATCTTCCAAATCTTTCATAGCGTCTTCTAATAAAGCATAAACAAGAATTTCTTCATCGCGTACTTCAATTGAAACTGTACCTGGCGTCAAGGTGATTGCATTAGCATAAAGTGTTCTCGCAATATTTGATTGCGGCTGCATTTTAAGTTGGCGAATAATGGGAGAAGTAGGATTGGTTTTAGGCATCCAAATACATTTTAAAACAGCAATGTTGGATTTAACAATTTCAAGCAATAACCAAGGCCAAAAGGTATGTTGTCGTATTAGTATGGAGACACCTTTGTCTTTAAATGCATATTTTTTTTCAATGCGCATGGCTATCCATGTCGACAGAGCTACTGAGGCAGCACCAAGTCCTAATATGAGAGGGTTAGTCCAGTAACCAGACAAGAGTAACCAAAAAATTGAGAGTCCGATAATCAATAGATAGCGGTAAGGCATTGGTATTAAATGTCTCCATCGCGCAAATAAAGGCGCATCATTATATTATTAATTTTAGTTTTATAGGGATTTTCTTTAGTTATAGTAGATGATCATTGAAGTTTAGACAAACATAATATAATCATTATCTGTATGTATTATGTACATTTTATTTAGTGATGAAAGAACCTAAAAGGCATAGGCGATAATTAATCATTTTTAATTAATTAATATTATAAAGCTCACTGCATGATTCCTTAAATTGTTATTACTTAGCACTTTAATAAATTAAAAAAAACCCCAAAACTTTTCAGTCTGAGGGTATATAAATAACTTTATAGAATATTGAAAAACAAATCATTAGGAAGTGATTTGTTTTTCATCTCCATTTTTATTGTCTTTTAAGCTATACCGTAAAACGAAAAAGCCTAGAACTCCTGAGAATAGAGAACCTATTATGATTCCTAATCTTTCATCAAATAATAAATCTACACCGGTTTCTTCAAAAGCAAGCGAACCGATGAATAAGCTCATAGTGAAACCAATACCACACAGCGCAGAAGTTCCGTACAAACTTAAATAATTCATACCTTTGGGTAAGCTAGTAATCTTCATTTTTATGAATAAGTAACATAATCCAAAGATTCCAATTTGTTTACCAAAAAACAAACCTAGAGCGATACCCATCGGTACGCCATGTAAAAGTTGGTCTGTGGAAATACCTTGAAGATTAATACCTGCATTAGCGAAAGCAAAGACCGGCAATACGAAAAATGCAACTACTGAATGAAGATCATGTTCCATCGTTCTAAGAGGTGAGTAATCTGGGTCTTTAGCAGAACGCATGGGAATAAACATAGCGAGTACTACACCGGCAAGTGTTGCATGAACGCCAGATTTCAAAGTGGCTATCCACATTATTATACCAATTAATATGTAGGGGCTCTTCTTGATGACGTTTAGTTTATTCATTATGAAAAGAACAGGAATACATAAGGCAACCACACCTAAAGCAGAAATCGATATATTAGATGTATAAAAAATAGCAATTATAATAATTGCACCAATGTCATCAAATATTGCGAGAGACGTTAGGAAGATTTTAAGTGAAGTAGGAACACGCGAGCCAAGTAAGGTCAATACACCTAATGCAAATGCAATGTCAGTAGCGGCTGGTATTGCCCATCCTTTCACTGCAACTGGATCATTGTAATTAAAATATAGATAGAACATTGCCGGCACAATCATTCCGCCTACTGCTCCAATTCCAGGTAGGATGATGTTCTTTTTATCGGCTAGTTCTCCTTCTAGTAACTCACGCTTCAATTCAAGTCCGACTAAAAAGAAGAATACCGCCATCAAACCATCATTAATCCAAAGTAGTAATGGTTTGGCAATTTCTAATTGACCCACCCGGAGTTCAACAGGAGTGGAGAATAGGAGCTTGTAATATTCTTCAAATGGCGAATTAGCAATAATAATTGCGAGAACCGCAGTACAAAAAAGCAGAATACCACCTGCAGATTCAAGTTTTAAAAAAGAACTTATCGTGGTGCCTTTATGGTTGTGCATATTTTTTCCTGAATAATAAAATCTATTGTTAAATCAGTTGTCATTAAATTTTTCAGAAAAACGTTTATTGTTTTCTAAAAGAAAATACTTAGATGTTTTCTTGTTTAAAAACCATCCAATATAGAATTTGATATAAGCCTAGATTATTGTTTTTTTCTGATAAATTTATTCATTAACAATAACTAAAAAGTAGGGGGGGTGTCTTTTTAAATATGCAAATCTTCAGAATGTTTTTTAATATAAAGTATTAGAGATTAATAATGTCTTTTTTAGAATCAAATCTAGCTGTAAATGTTGCTAGACTTTAATCTGAAAAATGAGTGTTTTAATTTTTTATTTTGACTGTATCAATTAATCAATATTACAAAGGTAAATATATGACTACAGAATTGAAAGGTCTGCCTTTAATGGCTTCATGCCTTGGGTATGGCGGCATTTTTCCTTTTTTAGGGTTGGCTATAGGTTCATATATGAGCTTTGATTTTGACGCATTTCTAGGGCTTTCTGTTGAAGCTTGGATGTCAATTTATGCTGCTATCATCTTAAGTTTTTTAGGCGCAATATATTGGGGAGTTGTTATTGCACTTAATTATAAATTGAATTCAAACGAGATAAATGTTTTGTTAATTTGCAGTGTAATTCCTGCACTTTTAGCATGGATATCATTTTTGTTATCCTTAAAAATAACTTTGTTTATTTTATCGTTATTGGTGTTGTTCAGTTACTTTTTAGATTGTTTAATATTGTTCAAGAGAATTGAAAAATATATCTCACTGAAACTATCAAAAGAGTTTGCAAGATTAAGATTGCATTTGAGTATTACTGTAAGTTTGTTGTTGTTTATTACCGCTATAAATGTCACTTGATTAAGGTAATTAACGAATATTCTATTAATAAAAAGAATCGCTAATTAGTAATAACTTAAGCTGATAATTGAAAACCTATCAAAAGTAGGGGGGGTGTAATTAAAGTTGGCATAAGCTATAAAATATCGTTTAAATGCAAAAAACAGAAAAAACTATAGTTTTATTTGCGAAATACGATAAATAGTATTGAATTAAATAATTTTAATATTGCATCATATGATAGCTACAAAGCTTAAAACTGATATACTTTCTACCCCTTTTAAAACTAACTAGCATTTATCAGTCAAAAAATTGTATTGCTTTGAGTTTGCTACGAAGAGCTTTCTCTAATATTCATCTCAACTTTTGACTCGAAAATACTAGTGAGTGCTTATAAGGCTTTGCTAAACAAACAATGCATTTCTTATAGTTTCATAACTATAAATACTTTTATCATTCTATAGAGTTATGTAAGTATCTAAATGCGATATCGAATATTGAGGATTCCTATGCAAAACGACGTTTCTAAAAAAATTGCAAATATTAATAACAATATAACCACTGCAGTTATAAACACGGATTTATTAGAGACTTCTAAAAATACGGTATCAGCTACACATCAACATAATAATAGCTCTATGAATACGATACCCGCTAAGCAGGGTTTGTATGATCCGAAAAATGAACATGATGCCTGTGGTGTTGGTTTTGTAGCTCATATAAAAGGCGAAAAAAGCCACAATATAGTGCAACAAGGTTTAACAATACTAAAGAGAGTTACTCATCGTGGCGCTGTAGGGGCAGACCCTAAAGCAGGCGATGGTGCTGGGTTATTAATGCAGATTCCTGATGCTTTCTTTCAAGGTAAAGCAACTGAGTTTGATTTACCAGCAAGTGGCGAATACGGCATCGGTATGGTGTTCTTACCAAAAGATGGTCGTATCCGTGCTGAATTACAAGACATCATTAATGGTGTTGTTGAAGAGATAGGTCAAACAGTCATCGGTTGGAGAAAAGTACCTGTTGATGCATCGGGTTTAGGCGAGAGTGTTAAACCAACAGAACCAGCAATTTATCAAATATTTATTGCACGTGGTGATAATGCTCCTGACCAAATAGTTTTTGAAAGAAAACTATTTGTAATCCATAAAGCGTTAACAGCACGTGTAAACGCAGAAGAAATGGACGGTAGTGGTGATTTTTACATCTGTTCAATGTCATCTAGAACTATTGTTTATAAAGGTATGCTACTTGCCGATCAAGTGGGCGATTATTATTTAGACCTTATGGATGAGAGTGTGACTTCTGCATTAGCACTAGTGCATCAACGTTTCTCTACAAATACTTTCCCGACTTGGGATTTGGCACATCCGTTTAGAATGATTGCTCATAATGGTGAAATCAATACTAATCGTGGTAATAAAAACTGGATGGCTGCACGTCAAAGTTCAATGAAATCAGAGTTCATTGGCGATGACATGGATAAAATTTGGCCAGTGATTCCTCCTGGTCAATCAGATACTGCTGCTTTAGATAATGCGTTAGAACTAATGGTCGCAGGTGGTTACTCATTAACTGAAGCCATGACTATGTTAATTCCTGAAGCATGGGATGGCGATGATGATATGAGCAAAGACCGTGTTGCTTATTATGAATATAATGCCGCAATAATGGAGCCATGGGATGGACCTGCAGCAGTAGCATTTACTGATGGTCGTCAGATTGGAGCTATGTTAGATCGTAATGGATTGCGTCCGGCACGATATTTAATTACCGATGATAACTTGGTGGTAATGGCTTCGGAGATGGGTGTTTTAGATATACCCGAAGAAAAAATAATAAAAAAATGGCGTTTAGAGCCTGGAAAAATGTTTCTTATCGACATGGAAGAAGGTCGTATAGTTTCCGACGATGAGTTGAAAACAGGTCTTGCAAAGGCTAATCCATATAGTAAATGGTTGGATGAAACTCAATATAAATTGGGTCATGTTAGTTCGGGTGAACCGACGCCTGATCCTTTAAGTAAAGATGAATTATTAAAGCAACAACAAGCCTTTGGTTATACTCAAGAATACATAAAGTTCTTACTGGAGCCGATGGTTGCACAGGGCGTAGAAGCGACTGGCTCCATGGGTGTTGATAGTCCTGTTGCGGTGTTGTCGCATCGAGCACGACATATTTCTAATTACTTTAAACAGAATTTTGCGCAAGTTACAAATCCACCTATTGATCCAATTCGTGAAGAGATTGTAATGTCGTTGGTCACTCTGATCGGCCCACGTCCAAACTTATTAGGGCATGGAGATAAGGGCAGCGCTATGCGCCTAGAGGTATCACAACCAATACTGACTAATGAGCAATTATCCAAAATTCGTCATATTGATGAAACCAAGGGCGATGCGTTTAAAACTAAAACGTTAGATATCACCTACGATGCAATTTTGCGTGGTGGTGGAATGACAAAAGCATTGAAAAATTTATGCAATGCTGCTCAAGAAGCTGTAGAAGGGAAGTACAATATTTTGATCTTGTCTGATCGAGCTGTATCAGCAGATCGCTTGGCTTTACCTGCTCTTTTAGCTACTTCAGCAGTCCATCATCATTTGATTAAAACCGGTCTTCGACATGAAACGGGACTAGTTATAGAAACGGGTGCAGCGCTTGAAATACATCACTTTGCTACACTTGCAGGTTATGGTGCTGAGGCTATTAACCCATGGTTAGCTCTTGAAACCGTAGATGATAACTTAGCAAGCTTTGATCCAAATATGGATGTTGAGACTGCACATAAAAACTACATTAAGTCAGTGGGCAAAGGCTTGAAAAAAGTCATGTCTAAAATGGGTATTTGTACCTATCAATCCTATTGCGGTGCTCAAATTTTTGATGCGGTTGGTTTATCATCAGACTTTGTCGAGAAGTATTTTAAAGGGACATCTACAACCATTGAAGGGATTGGTTTAAAAGAAATTTCTAGAGAATCACGTCGTTGTCATCAGCGCGGTTATGGCAATAAAAAATTGTACGAGAAGCATCTTGATGTCGGTGGTGATTATGCTTATCGCGTACGTGGTGAAAAACACGTATGGACACCATCTACCATATCGAAATTACAGCATGCAGTTCGAGGTAATGATGCGAGTAGTTTTGCTGAATTCTCTTCACTTATAGACGAACAGTCAGAGGGTTTATTGACTCTTAGAGGCCTTATGGACTTTGACTTTTCTAGCAAATCTGTATCAATAGATGAGGTAGAGCCTGCTAAAGATATTGTTAAGCGTTTTGCTACAGGAGCAATGTCATTCGGTAGTATTTCACACGAAGCCCATTCTACTTTAGCCATAGCGATGAACGAAATCGGTGCTAAATCGAATACAGGTGAAGGTGGAGAAGAACGTAGCCGTTTCTTACCACTAGAAGATGGCACTATGAACCCTATGCGATCTGCGATCAAACAAGTTGCTTCTGGGCGTTTTGGAGTGACAACAGAATATCTTGTGAATGGTGATGATATTCAAATCAAAATGGCTCAAGGTGCCAAACCAGGTGAAGGTGGTCAATTACCAGGGCATAAAGTTGATGAAAGAATTGGAGCCGTTAGGCACTCCACACCGGGTGTTGGATTAATATCTCCACCACCACATCACGATATTTATTCAATCGAGGATTTGGCTCAATTAATTCACGACTTGAAAAACGTTAATCCTAAAGCACGTATTTCTGTGAAGTTGGTTTCTGAAGTGGGTGTAGGAACAGTAGCCGCAGGTGTGACAAAAGCTCATGCAGA
>CALISP010000022.1 GCA_938041705.1 uncultured Cocleimonas sp.
CGCCGGAGAGTTTAGCGCCTTAATGCTAGAAGCGGAGTTAGTTAAAGCTCGTTCACCTTTATTTAATCGACAGTTACGTAAACAAAAAACACTCTATACATTGTCATGGGAGAATAGCCTCACAGGTGATTTGAACAAACCTAAAGTGGTTGATATTAATGAACAAGGTAGTTACTCCAAACCATCATCTTTAAATAACACATATGGACTCTTCCGAAGTCGAAAAGGTGCAAACGACGTTATCAGAAAACTGAAGGACGAACATAATCTATGTGCTAAACAACTTGGCTTAGAAAAAGGTAAAGGCGCCTGTTTTGCGTTTCAACTTAAAAAATGCAAAGGCATATGTTGTGGTGAAGAAAACAGCCTGATCTATCAAATGCGACTGCAACAAGCCTTAGCACCTATAAAGATTAAAGGCTGGCCCTACGACGGCGCAATCGGTATACAAGAACATAATAAAGACAGTGACATCAGCTGCATTCACATTATCTCGCATTGGTTGTATTTAGGTCACGTAAGCGATGAAAGCGAATTGGCAGAATTCAGTTACACAAACACCATTCAACTCGATATAGATTTCTATCGTATTTGTATCGCACAAATGCAAAAGAAACATAAAGTGATTAAATTAGGTCATTTAATAGAATCAAATAATTAAAAGAAGTTTAAAAATCTGTTTCACGGTTATCTCACAGATAATTTATAGAAAGTAATCTAGCCTGAGTCTCCATAACACCAATAAAAACCTGTTATTTCACGTACTTTAATCTGACTATACCAGCCTCTTATCTGAAGCTTAATAACTTCCGCTACGATTCCAAACATTATCAGTAGTTATAAGTTATTTATTTCTATAAATAGCAGTTAATGTATAAAAGGAATTACTCCATGAAATATGCACTAAATAAGCTTGTGAAGAATGGCAGACTACTAATAATACTGCTCTTCTCTCTAACAACAAGCTTCCTGCTACCGCAGTTGGTTTTAGCAGGACCTGTTCATGCCTATTTTGCGGATGAGCTTAATACCGCACCTACAACTCCTACAGGAAATAGAGTACTCGAAATTGATATAGCAAATATGTCATTAGTGAACTCATTGGATGTTCCTGGAATAGCTGGCCATCATGTCGATGGTGGAGTAAATAGCAAGATATACGGAGCACCTAAAGGTTCTGGTTTTGTTAATGTTATTGAGTTGAGGAAAGATCAAAACGGCACAACCTCAATGGAAAACACAAAAACGGTTGATCTCACTCATATGCCTCGCTCAGGCGATGCATATAACAAAAAGTATAATATTGTTTTGATGGTTGCTCGCAATCGTCCGATGGGTTCATTTATCAATATTGATACAGATGAAGTCGTTGGAACCATTGGTGAAAATATAGACTGTATATTAACAGATGGAACTAGACTGTTAAGTTACCCAGATGCAAATACTATTGCAGGAGCAACAAAATACCAATGTGCAAATGAAGATCATGGTGGTGACCAAATCAGTGGGCATCCTTACTGGTTAACGGCAGATTATGCTGCAATAGTAGATCGCGCGAATCGTCAAATCTCACTTTACTATGTTTGGCAAGAAGGTAATCAAATAAGAAGTAGATTAGTGAATAGTCTAAGAACAAGAACATCTGTCCACCAGATTATACCTCGGGACAGAAGTAACTTACCTGGTAGTCAAAAAGCTGATTTTTATGCGATTGAAGAAGGTAAGAGAGCAAATCAAACTGATCTTAGTGGAGGTATCGCCCATGCATTAATTAAAATGAAGCTTACCACTAGCGGCTTACAGTTAGTTAGTCGAATGGATTTACAGCGCACTACAGTGCTACCTCAAGCAAAGGCGCAACGAATACTTGATGCTTGTGTAGCTAACTATAGAAACACAGATAATTACCGACAAGGACGAAGCCGAACTCAGGCTTACCTTGATTTATTCAACACCGAAGGACTAACACTTAGTGCTGATCAAGATCCAGGTGCTGGTTTTCCTATTGAATGTTTCTATCCTGGAATTCCAGGTGGACATAATGCTGATTTTGCACCAAATAACAAACATATTTTCGCTGGTATGGCTGGTGGAGCAATGAGTGTGATTGATGTTAATCGCTGGAAAATAGTTAACAATATAGACGTAGGTGTAGGTTCTGGCCCAGGACATACTTGTTTTTCTCCAAAACATAATTTAGCACTAACATCCAATCATGGAGGTACTTTTACCCGAGTGATACGAAATATAAATACAAATAGACCTACTGTTTCACAAATGCTTGGATTGCCATTTACAAGGGAGGGGCTAATTAATACGTTTCAATCTCATACTTGTTATATTGATGAAAATGAGGACTTCTACTATAACTTTTGGACTGATGGCGGCGTTTTCTACAAAATGGATTTAGCTGCTATTGCGGCGAATACAGAGAATGCTAATCCTAATATGGTTACTGACTCACTTTATACTGGCGGCATTCCTATTCAAGGTACCTTTATTGATTTAGATAACATCAGAACCAATGGAGCCGGAACTATTTTTAAAGCTAATAACGATACTACAATCTCAAATGGTTCTGCCATTTCAGTTAATGTTTTAGCTAACGATACGGGTAATTCTCTATCGCTTGATCGGGTTGATAATGCCAAGCATGGACAAGTAAGAATTGTTAATGAACAAGCTCAATATACCCCTAATAATAGCTTTAGTGGCACCGATGGATTCTGGTATGGCGTAAGAGCCCCGGGGCGCGATTTAAAGTGGGCATATGTTGAAGTGACTGTTAATTCTGCTGTTCAATCTATACCTTTAAAAGCTTTTGGTGATAATGCTACTACTGAAGTGAGTCAGTCGGTAACAATAGATGTATTAGCAAATGATAGTGGCACAGGTCTATCTCTTAGTACTGTAGACGATCCAGCAAATGGCTCTGTGACAATCCAAAATAATAGATTGGTTTACACACCTGATGCAAATTATCGGGGCATAGAGTCTTATTGGTATAAGGCCTTAGACACAGCTGGGCAATCTACGTGGGGTAATGTAAAAGTAACAGTAACAGGTACAACAAATACACCCACTCCTACTGACAATATTGTTGTAGATGGAAACGATAGTGACTGGACAGGTTCTGCCAAGACAGTTGATGCTAATAATAATACTTCTCTTTGGATCACAGAAGATACAAACAATGTTTACATAATGATGAAGGCAAATGAGCTAGGCGCCAACACACAGTTCTTTATTGATTCAGATAATGATGATTCTACGGGTTATCTATTTTGGGAGTTGAACAGCCCTAACAATCTAGTGGCTGATATATTGATTGAAAATAATGATGCTGGTCAATATACAGGTGATGGCGGATCATGGTCATGGAATTTCAATCAACGAGGAGTCAGTGTTGAACGCTCTGGTGAAATTATAGAAATTTCAGTACCTAAATCTATTTTGACAAATAACCAGATAGGCCAAAATATTTATATTGGTTTCTTAAGCAGAGATGCTGATTACAATCATAGACTTGGTTATCAGAATAATTTTATTACAAGCTCGTTTAATTATGAGATACAAGAATAAATTTGCTGCATAGAATTAAATCGAGAACATGTTTCTATAACATCTTTTCAGATGTTATTAGCAAATAGAAACTAAGTAAAAGTTACACTTATTTAATTCCCCTTATATAAATATGTGAAAAATTAAAGAAGGTTATAAATGAAAAATTTAACATTATTGGGTTTAACTATCATTGTTGCTGTTGGATTGTCAGCTTGTGGCGGTGGCAGCAGTGGTGGATCATCTTCAACTGGAAATATAACCAATACACCAACAACAACTCCGCAAAATCCAAATACCTCATCATCCATAGTTGATTCAGGGTTAATTATAGATAGTGGACGAGGTGTTTTGAATAATTAGAATTCTATAAAAAATATTTCAGGATGGTTTATTTTTCTATACGGTTTTGTCTAATAATAAGAAATTAACTTTTGAGGTTTCATCAAGCTTCTTATCTATATTGAGGTTAAAGAAACTATTAAATATTTTTTACTAAATAAGAACTACCCAATATTGCACCATATTTTTCTAAAATATTAACTGACTCAATATCACCCTGATGAATTGCATATTCTAATGGTGTTGAGCTGTCACTAGCTTGAGTATTTACGTCTGCTCCTTGCTCGAGTAAGTATTTTATAACACTAGTATTACTCGTTCTAACAGCACAATTGAGTGCTGTTTCTTTAAAATTATCTTTCAATTCCAAATCAGCCTTATGTTTGATTAGTAAATTTATCATTTTTTGGTTTTGAATTTTAATAGCGAAATGTAAAGGCGTCTGGCCCCTAATCAAAAAATTGATGTCATAAGATGAGAGTAAAATCACTTCAAGTGTTTTAATCATTTCATGTTCAATAAGTGTAACAATCATCAATTGCTGTTGTATTTCAGTAAGGGTATAAAACTTTACTACTATTTCTAAACTATTCGTATCGACATCAGCTATTGAAATAATCTCTTCAATCTTATCGTATGAAGTCATTTCTGTTTCATGAACAGATTCTGTTTTTGATTCCTTTTTCGCAAAGGGCTTAAGCAATTTAAGTGTGGACGACACAGATGGGAATTTCATAATGGGACTATTATTTTTATTATTTAGGAAATTAGTATTTTAGGGAGTATATAAATGTATTTTAAAAGAATGATGCTGAATGTTTAGTTAATATACCGATGATTATATTATTAAAAATACACTCCCCTACTTTTGACCTATTATAAATTCTAATCAATTAGTTTTTGAATATCTACTTATGTTCAAACACCAGTTCGCCTACCCAATTTTTATCTAAATCTTGTAGCGATAGAAAATCAATATTATCGATATATAGTTGATAAGTTAAATGTCTCTTAATATTTTCTAGTCTAGGATCCTGCTCTAATAATCTTTGAAATATTTTACGTGACTGAGACCATTTTCGTTGATTAAAACATTTTCGTGCTTCTTGAAACTGATTAAAAACTTGTTTATTTTCTATCGATAAATCACTAGTTAAAAGTGGTTCGAAAATTCGAATACTTTCCTTTTTACCCTTTACTTGTACCTTAGCCAACTCATTAAACTCAATATCATTACAGCCCTTCATGGTCATTTCGCTGACAATAATGGAGACTCCAAAATATTTGGTTAAGCTTTCTAAACGCGCAGCTAAATTAACCCCATCCCCAATAACAGAGTAGTTACTCCTGTGTAATGAGCCCATATTACCTGCTATAACTTCTGCGGTATTGATACCAATACCCATTTGTATCTTAGGTATTTTTTCCAGAGCAAGTTCAGCATTTAGAGCATCGAGAGAGATAATCATTTCTTGGGATGCTTTGACCGCTTGCTCCGGTGCATTTTCTAGTTCAATAGGTATATTAAAAAGAGCCATCATTGCATCGCCAATATACTTATCGACAACGCCTTTATGATTATCAATAGAATGAGTCATAGAGCTAAAATAACGGTTTAACACGAGCAGAATATCTTCTGGGTCTGATTGTTCGCAAAGACTGGTGAATTCACGCACATCGCTGAACAAAATAGTGGCTAGTTTTCTCTCCCCTCCAAGTTTAATGTCTTTGGTAAGTAACTCAGTCGCTATCTCAGGAGAGACTACTTTACCAAGTAAATTGCGTACTTTATCTCTTTCTTGTAATCCTTGACTCATACGGTTCACAGCTTTGCTTAGAGTACCTAATTCATCTTTACGTTCTAATGATAAGGTGTGGATTTGATACTCCCCTTTATCGATACACTTTACCGTTTCAGTCAAAGACTCTAAAGGGCGACTGAGGTTTCTAGC
>CALISP010000023.1 GCA_938041705.1 uncultured Cocleimonas sp.
TGGACTTCATTAATGATGATGCAGGAGGTGAATAAACGTTTTAATGGTGTCATTGCTTATGCTCCTGCATTTGCGGGAAAACGTAGTGAGATTAGTTATGCTCCCTGGTGGAGGAAGACGGTTAGGCCTAATCAGATAAAAGATATGCTAAAAGCACCAAGAATGGATGCACTAATTTTTGCTTATGAAAATGATGCTTATAATCGTCCTAAGGAACTAGAGTTTCTACCTTCAAATTATCCCTTGAGTGGCTCTAGCGGCGTAGATTTAGTTTCGTATGATTGTGGTTTGCGGAATGCTCATCAAACATTTCGGAAAGATTGTCGACTAAGAAATACTTCAGAGAGAATTCAAACCTTTATAAATAATCAGATTAAATTCTGGTGATTATTAAAATAAAAGAATCAATAAAAGTCACTCCCTGACTTTATGTATATTTCTTTTACTTCAGGCACATGAATGTGTATATCGAAAATAGTATTGCATATTATATATTTGCTGAAACTCTAAAAAACATCTATAATTACCTAATAGAATTAATTAAATATGCTTCAAATATAATTAAACATTCGCGAATTCCTAATGAATTTACTTTTAGTATAAGTGCCAATAAAAATAAAAATAAGGGTCTTATAGATGTCAGAAGAAAACGAAAGCGACATAGAAAATAACCAGTTAGAGCCTTTTCATAAGGGAGAACTAGATTTTCAAACAAGAGTGGGGTCTGGATCGGAACTTGTTTCTATGGCTAAAAAAGCAATTCATGATTATCTACCCAAAGTACACCAATCCTTTTTCTCTATGTTACCTATGGTTTTTGTTGCAGCTGAAGATAAGCAACAGAATATTTGGGCCAGTGTATTAATTGGAAATCCTGGGTTTATAAAAGTAGATAATAAAAATAGCCTTACCATTCATGCAAAGTTTATCGATATAGATCCATTGGCAAATCAATTACAATCTGGAAATGAAATGGGATTGTTGGGTATACAATTCGAAACTCGTCGCAGAAACCGTGTCAGTGCTAAAATTAGTAATATATCTAAATCAAGTATTTCTCTAGAGATTAAACAGTGTTACGGCAATTGTCCTAAATATATCCAACGTCGACATGGACAAAAGTTAAACCCTAAAGATAATGAAATATCGACACGTTTCGATACTTTTAATGTAAATATGCAAGCATTTATAGATGGTGTTGATAGTTTATTTATTGCGAGTCAACATCTTGATGAGTCGAAAAGCAAATCAAATAACTCTAATAACCCTATTAACAACCGAGGTGTTGATTCATCGCACCGCGGGGGGATGCCAGGTTTTGTAAAAATGTTAAATGAAAAGACATTGTTGATTCCTGATTATTTAGGTAACAATTTTTTCAATACAATGGGTAACATCTCTCTAAATCCTAAGACAGGTATTCAGTTTCTAGATTTTGAAAATGGTCATCGTGTGATGCTTACAGGAACGTCGGAGATTATTTGGGCAGAAGATCAAGTACTTCCATTTGAAGGCGTGGATCGAATGATTAAATTTACTTTAGACCATGGATATTATTTAAAAAACAGCCTTCCATTTACTTGGGACTTTAAAAGTTATTCTCCATTTTCAAAGGCCTATGCTGGTGAAAATTTAGAATGATTAAAGAATTGGTATTCTTTAATCATTCACCTCTAAAGTTCTAACTAGACACTAAATTATTCATTCCCTTTGGGGCAAGTTGGCGTTTAGTTGGATTTTTGTAGCGAGAAATTGAAAAGTTATCACTCATTATTTCAGGCTCTTTATTACAAACAATATCTGTACATACCTTCGCTGAGCCAAAGCTCATAGTCCATCCCAAAGTTCCATGACCTGTATTTAGAAATAGATTAGGTATATCTGTTTTACCAATTATAGGCGTACCGTCAGGTGTCATTGGACGTAAACCACACCAGATATTATCATCAGTTAAGTCAGTACCATTTGGGAATAAGTTAGCAATTACATGGCGCATCGTATCTCGCTGCTTCTCGCCAATACTCAAATCATAACCTGTTAGCTCTGCCACGCCAGCTACACGAATTCGATTACCTAAACGTGTTACAGCAACCTTATAAGTCTCATCCATAATGGTTGAAATAGGAGCCGCATCTTCATTGATAACAGGTAGTGTGAGTGAATAACCTTTTACAGGATATACTGGACTATCGATGCCTACTTCTTTGAGTAGTTGGGTAGAATAACAACCCAAAGCCATAATGTATTTATCAGCGGTTAAATCACCTGCGCTTGTATCGACAGAGCTAATTTCCCCATCACTCATGTTCAGTTTATTAATTGAAGTATCAAACATGAATTCAACACCCATCTCACGACATTTTTCCATAAGTTGAGTTGTTAGTTTAAAGCAATCACCCGTCATATCATTGAGTAGACGTAAACCACCTTTGATATCATCTTTGACATCTGCAAGTCCAGGTTCAACTTCAACACAGCCATCAGCATCTAATAATTCGAAAGGCACATTATTTTCTTTAAGAACGGCAATGTCTTTTGCTGAAGATTTGAGTTGAGCTTCTGTTCTGAATATTTGTAGAGTGCCTTTGCGTTCGTGGTTGTAATCAAACGCGATTTCTTTATCTAACTCTATAAGGCATTGACGACTGTATTCTGCAAGGCGAACCATACGATCTTTATTGATGCCATAGGCTTTTTCAGTACAGTTAGAAAACATCCGGACGATAAACTTTATTTTATCCCACTCAGGGTTGAAGTTTACAATCAGCGGTGCATATTTACTTAAAATCCACTTTATAGCTTTTTGAGGCACACCTGGAGCTGCCCATGGAGCAGAGTAACCAGGGGATATTTGACCTGCATTGGCAAAGCTAGTTTCTAAACCAGCACTCGATTGTCTATCAATAACAGTGACTTTATGGCCTTCTTTTGCCAAGTAATACGCGTTAGTAACACCAATAACTCCACTGCCTAAAATGATAATATGCATAATCGTTAACCTTTGTATGGGAGACTTTTTGAAAGCCTCAGATAACCATAAAAAAACTTCTCACAAGATTTGTAACAACACTTGAATCAATATAATGATACTAAAACAAAATAACGGAAATATTTTGCTGTATTTTAATTTATACCAGAATATAATAGGCGTTAATTCAATAGTGCAGTAATTATTATGGCAAATGATAAGAAAGACCGTTTACTAGACCGTATTGATAGAAATATATTAAGAGAGCTGCAAGTAAATGCACGCCTATCATATGTAGAGTTAGCCGATAAAGTAGGGCTTAGTACTTCGCCTTGTTTAGAGAGGGTTAAGCGCCTAGATAGTGGTGGATGGATAGAAAGTTATAATGCAAAGCTCTCTGCATCTAAGCTTCAAGCTTCGTTATTAGTCTTCGTTGAAATCAGTCTAAATTATAGTTCAGGTGATGTGTTTAATGAATTTCGTATAGCTGTGGCTCGTTGGCCTGAAATACAAGAATGTCATCTAGTCTCTGGTGATTTCGATTATTTATTGAAAATCCGAATCGCTGATATGGTAGCTTATCGAGATTTGCTCGGGCAAATTGTATTGGAGTTACCAGGTGTAAGAGATTCAAGAACTTTGGTTGCGATGGAAACGGTCAAAGAGTCTAGTGAAATACTTATAAGGGAAACTTAACATCTTTTTAATTAATTAAGTTTTATTGATTAGTTTAGAAAAGACACCCCCTGACTTTTTGCCTCTTTATGATTCCGAGGAGTTACATAGGTAGCAGAGTTATTTTCCGTAAGGAAATGCCGAGTAAGGTTAGAATCAAAGCGTTGAATCTAACAAAAATTTATTCTTTGACAATTTGAAGACATCTTCATTATGTCGATTAATTGTCTATGTAAACCACTTTGGTTTATCTGGTCTTCGTTTTAAAGGGATAATTGCTCTTATTGACAATAATACTAGTAATAAAAAGTATATCGTTAAATCCAAACTACCCGCTGCAGAGTAACTATTGAGGTTTGTGATTTTGACAGATTTACCTTCTTTTACTTTTTCTTTAAATTGAAGTAGTTCGATGTCTAAATTAGCAATCATGTCATCAAAAGCTAAATAAAAACCATCTAGAGCCTTTTGATCCATCACACTATCAACATCAATAGCTGTAGACCTCTTACGTAGTTTACTGATACCAGGAGCTCGCATTAACATTTTACGGCTTCTTACGTCGAACACTGCAGTATCAACAAAGGTTTGTATAGTGTTTTCATTACCAGGAATCACATACATGCCAACGATAGTCCAATACAATAATGAGGCTTTATTGTGGCGTGTTTGAGTGAGTTGGTCATATGATACCAATGCGATCACATCGACATCATGTAATTTGGCAACTTGATCTAAAGTGTCAAAACCCGAGCCACTCTTAAAAGTATGATGACCTAAATAGGTACTTGGAATAATTTTTATATCATCAATAAATTGATGTTTCGAAAAGTCAGACTTCACTTTGTTTAAGAGGTGATATTGATTACTTGTATCTAAAGCCCTACTGTGCCAATTGCGTGAAGGTAAAAACGCGATTCCAATTCTTACGGGTAAGCTTAATTGGGGGATTTTCTCTGCTTTTAGTACTTTTTTTTGTTTATTGGGATAGAGAAAGCTAGCTAAGCTACTAGAATGGCTTTGTTTACCATGATGCTGACTGACAACTCCCGAGCATCCACTTAAAAGTAATATTAAAGAAAAGTAGAAAAGCTTATTTAAGATTGAACAAAAAGAACATGAATTCCCTATTTGCTTATCTTTGAATATTTGAATGTACATTTTTCATTCCTCTTTGTTGATGAGAGGAACTATGCTCTAAGTTATTGTTACTTAATATAATTGTTAAATAAGTTTTAAATAGCTTAGCCCGGAGTATAACTTTTTAATACCAAGTGAATACAAACGCGAATTTTTGTCAGTTTAATGAATCTTGCTTATACCTGCATTGAGTTGAGCAAGGCTATTTATTGTAATAGTAGGTTCTAAGCCCCAAGGATCAAAAATGGCTTTGTCACTTCGCTTAACCCAAGCTGCACTCATTCCAACTGACAAAGCACCTAAAACATCAAAAGGGTTACTTGATATTAACCATGCTTGATCTTTAGGAGTGTTTGTTTCATTTAGAAAGTGATTATAGACAGAAGGGTTGGGTTTGAAGGTTTGCAAAGGGTCTACACTTACAACGCCGAGAAAGTAATCTCGAATATTTGCAGCGTTTAATAAACCCTCTACTGCTGCTTCATTACCATTTGAGAAGGCATACAGTCGGTGTCCGTTATTTTTTAATTCAATTAAAGCAGCAATAACATCACTAAATGCAGGTAAGCTTTTATAGATATCTAATAAAGCCAGTTTTTGAGATTGGCTCATATCGATTTCATAAAACAAACAGGTGTAATCCAAAGCTTGTTGAGTACAAATGCCAAAGTGTTCGTAATTTTGCATTAAACCGCGACGAAAGGAATACTCAAGTTGCTTCTCACGCCATGTGTTGGCAAAAGAGGGAGCAATATCACCCAGTGTTTCAGTTAACTTGTCTACAACGCCATTAGTATCAATAAGTGTTCCGTAGACATCGAATGCGATAGTAATGGACATGGTTATTCCTTTGGTTGTTTATAAGCTGTAATTGATTGTATATAGGTGAGTTTAAAAGACACCCCCACACTTTTAACTGGTTTTTCGTTTTGTTCTTAAAACGACTAAAAGAACAAATGCATGGGTAATATTATAAGGACTGATTTATAACGCCTTTGCTTTGGTGAGTCTCGATAACCACACATCTATTCCTTGCGCATTTAGCTCAATGTCATTTGCCATTACAGAAGTTTGTAATTCGACAGATTGCTCACATTTCATTTCAGCTAGTTTATCCAGAACATATTGAAGTAGTTTTTCTTGTAAATACCCAACTCGGTTTTCAGTCAAGTCTATTGCTGACATAGCTATTTCTTTAATGTCTTTAATAGACGTAGTCAGCTGTCGAACAACATTTTGAGTCGGTTTAATGTCGCCAAAGTGTGTTAAATACATAACATCCGGCTTGTATGACATAAGACGCTCTATACTGACTAATAAAGCATCAGGGTCAAACTGAACTGGTGTTGTAGTAGCGAAAGAAAAACGGCCTTCAGCAGAAGTTAATTGCGGATAACTGAGTCCAAATGTATCGCCTGTGAAAAATCCATTGCTGGTTTTATCATAAACACAAAAGTGATGACGTGCATGACCTGGCGTATCAAGAAATTCAAGTGCACGATCATTCATCTCTAGGGTATATCCATCTGGAGCTTCAATCACTCTATCAGCATCTACAGGTCTTATGCTTCCATATAATTTGCGAAAGCTTTCTTCGCCATATACGGCAATCGTTCCAGCTTCTAATCGGCTTGGGTCGATCATATGTGCAGCACCAAAAGGATGAATCACTAATTCGGCATTCTTACATTGGTGCATCAATTCACCAGCACCACCTGCGTGATCAAGATGTACGTGGGTGGGTATCACATAACGGACATTATTAAAGTCTAAACCTTTACTTACTAATACCTCAAGAATCAGAGGAACACTATGATTCGTGCCTGTTTCCACGATTGCGACTTGATCACCTGATTGCATTAAATACAAAGCAGCGACACCTGAAGTGCCGTATTCTGCATCAATTACGGTAATACCATGGGGTAAATCTATGTAGGTAGCTTTTTGAGTCATATTGCTAGGCTTTCAATGATTGTATTTCAGTTAATGATTCAGGGTCATCTATGGTAGATGGGATGATGTATTCTTCGCCATTAAATATTTGACGCATGGTTTTACGTAAAATTTTACCCGAGCGTGTTTTAGGTAAACGAGGAACAACATAGACTTCTTTAAAAGAAGCAACAGCTCCAATTTCTTGACGCACTAGCGCAATCAATTCTTTGCTGATTTCTTCATCGGTACTATCAATACCATTTTTCAATATCACAAAACCTGTCGGCATTTGGCCTTTTAGTTCGTCATCACGACCAATAACAGCACATTCGGCTATTGATGGATGCTTGCCTATGATTTCTTCCATTTCACCTGTAGACAAACGATGCCCAGCTACATTGATTACATCATCCACACGACCCATAACAAACAGATAGCCTTCATCGTCGATATAACCGCCGTCTCCACTAGTGTAATAGCCTTCATGTTGTTCTAGATATCCACTTTTGAATCGATCCATATCTCCCCAAACGGTAGTTAAACAGCTCGGTGGAAGTGGTAATTTAATGGCAATATCACCTTGTTGATTCTTATCTAGTTCTTTACCGTTTTCATCGAGAATCTGAATATTAAACCCAGGACAAGGAACAGTTGCAGATCCAGGCTTAACCGGCATCATTTCAATACCCGTCATGTTTGATGCAATCGCCCAGCCTGTTTCTGTTTGCCACCAATTATCTACGATAGGTAATTTGAAGTTTTCTTCTAACCAATCAAAAGTAGCTGGATCGAGTCTTTCCCCTGCTGAATAAAACGCCTCTAGAGATGAGATGTCGTATTTCTTTGCAAGGTCAGCATTTGGATCTTCTTTTTTAATAGCGCGATAAGCCGTAGGTGCAGTGAATAGACCACGTACTTTATGATCTGCAATAACACGCCAGAAAGCACCTGCATCAGGTGTCATTATTGGCTTACCCTCATACATAATTGTGGTACAACCATGCAAAAGAGGTGCATAGATAATATACGAATGTCCGACAACCCAACCTACATCTGATGCCGCCCAAAACACATCACCCGGATCGATATTGTAGATTGCTTTCATACTGTATTTCATTGCTACAGCATGGCCTCCATTTTCACGCACTACGCCTTTGGGTTTACCTGTAGTACCTGATGTGTAAAGAATATAAAGGAGATCATCACCATTAACAGGTGTGCAATCAGCTGGTTCTGCTTTTTCTATAGCTTGTGCCCAATCAACATCACGCGCGTTTGACATCTCAGCGATAGCTTCAGGGCGTTGGAAAACGACACAATGATCTGGTTTATGGGTAGCAATCTCAATAGCATTATCGATTAATGGTTTATATTCAATAACACGTTTTATCTCGATACCACACGATGCACTTAAAATTACTTTTGGAGCAGCATCATCAATTCGAACAGCAAGTTCTGGGGCCGCAAAACCGCCAAAAACAACGGAGTGAATCGCACCTAATCGAGCACATGCATACATCGCTATTGCGGCTTCTGGAATCATAGGCATATAAACAATGACTCTATCGCCTTTCTCTACACCTAGTTCTTTTAGCATGCCAGCACATAAAGCGACTTCATCACGCAATTCACGGAAAGTATAAGTTCTATGTGTATTGGTTACAGGTGAGTCGTAAATGATTGCAGCTTGATCTGCACGCCCGTTTTCAACGTGATGATCTAATGCCATATATGAAGTATTCATTTTTGCATCAGCAAACCAATGGTGTATACCATGCTCGTCTTGGCTTAAGACCTTTTCTGGTTCTTTGAACCAAGGTAATGCGTTTGCTTGCTCTTTCCAGAATGCTTCTGGGTTATTTTTAGCTGCATCAAATTCTTTTTGGTAACTCACTTCTTTCTCCTTTGTGTTACTGAGATCACCTCTGTACTAAGACTTAGTAAACTGAAAATGTCTTAAAAGTAGGGGGGTGTCTTTTTAACTATTAGTTATTCTATTTATAGACTACTTTGGGTTAAATACTATCAGAAGGAATTCTTACTGTGCCTTCCATAAGTACACGAGCACTACGACTCATAATGACTTTTTCAACGTTCCATTTTCCTTTATCTTGACTAGGAAGTTGATTAGCTACAGCACCCACTTTTAATGTGCCTGACGGGTGACCAAAGCTTACAGATTCCTTTCCTTTATGAGAAGAGTCGCCGCCACCAGCGGCTAAGTTAACTAAGGTTCCAGGTATCGCCGATGCTGTTCCAATAGCTACAGCAGCTGTCCCCATCATTGCGTGATGTAACAAACCCATTGAAAGGGCACGCACATTGAGGTCAATGTCATCTGCATTAATTGTTTTTCCACTTGATGATACATAAGCTTCGGGTTTAGCCACAAAAGCAACCTTTGGTGTGTGCTGTCTAGTTGCCGCTTCTTCAACTGAATTGATTAGGCCCATTTTAATTGCGCCATGAGCACGAATGGTCTCAAACATCTCAAGTGCATTTGCATCAAAATTTATGTCACTTTGTAACTCAGTTCCTTTGTAAGAAATGTCATGAGCATTCATGAAAATAGTCGGTATTCCGGCATTAATCATGGTGACTTCAAAAGTTCCTATTCCTGGAACTTCTAACTCATCAACCAAGTT
>CALISP010000024.1 GCA_938041705.1 uncultured Cocleimonas sp.
GATATCGAATCAGAATCACCATCAATATACCGAGCAGAATACCTTGCTGGATTAATTTTAGAAAAAGCGACTTTAAAGCAAGATAACTTAGATCTTCCAATCCTGGAAATTGCATTGAAAGACGATGAAGCACTGGTGAAAATCGTACATGACTTTGCTACACCTCGTTATAAAGAAGCTTATGAGAAAGGCATCCATGATCATGATGCGAGTAAAATTCTACAACAATTATTACCGATTCAAAAAACCAGTGGTTTATTACAATTTCCACCGTTAGAACGAGGTTTAGCCGCCCTATTTTGGTCAGTCACTCATACTCAAGAACCACAAAATAGCTGGCAAAAACGCGCCTTAAGCGCCAAGCAATTAGTAGATGTATTTAATCATCATGAAGCGAGTAAGCGTCTTCAAAAAGAGATTCATGAACAGTTTTCAAAGTTCCTAGAAGCTTATCCTATTGATGTTGATTCAGCGACTTGCTCACGCAGTTGTGAATATCTCAGCCAAGAATTAGCCGAAGAAAAAATTACTTTTGTGTCTAGTCAGTATGCGAAAAACCTACTCGACGAATTACGTCGGAATTTAAAAGTAGCCAAAGCATGGAAAACTTTTGAAAGTAGTTTAGAGCAGCTTGACGGACAACATCATGAACGCTGGGCTTTAGCGACTTCATGGTTGAATGCCATGCTAGAAACTCAAGCTATTGAGAGCCAAAAAAGCCAGGCGCTGATCCATTACGTACCTGAGTCTGTGGCTCT
Source organism: uncultured Cocleimonas sp. (assembly GCA_938041705.1). Lineage (GTDB taxonomy): Bacteria > Pseudomonadota > Gammaproteobacteria > Thiotrichales > Thiotrichaceae > Cocleimonas. The sequence goes on from CALISP010000024.1 coordinate 759, forward strand.
ATTACTTTGCAACTCAATTACATGGAAAGATAATGATACTGCATTAGAAATCACAGTAAGTGATCTTATGGGCGATCATCTACTCATACAAAAACAACAATTACATATAGGCTTAGATGACTTTTTAAGTCGTTACCATCAACATAGAAATCATGTTCTACCGGGTTATCACGGATATTTAAAAGTACGTAGTCAGATCATGAAAGAGTCTGCGGAAACGCTTCGCTTAGATGAATTCAAAGCTCGTCCTTTGTCGTCATTTGTTCGAAATCGTCTTATCAACGAGCTCTATCTTTCATTAATTGGTGATAACTTAGCCAAGCAAATGGGTACAGTCGGTGAAGATAAACGTACCGATTTGATGGGATTGTTAATGATGATCTCGCCTCCTGGTTACGGTAAAACAACCTTAATGGAATACGTTGCCAGTCGTTTAGGTTTGATTTTTATGAAGATCAACTGTCCTTCGCTGGGCCATGACGTATTGTCACTAGACCCAGAGCAAGCGCCAAACGCAACAGCAGCACAAGAATTAAACAAGCTCAATCTTGCTTTAGAAATGAGTAATAACGTGATGCTGTATTTGGACGATATTCAACATACACATCCTGAGTTTTTACAGAAATTCATCTCTTTAAGTGATGGAACACGTCGTGTCGATGGCATCTGGAAAGGTAAAACCAAAACCTATGATATGCGCGGTAAACGCTTCTGTATCATCATGGCAGGTAACCCTTACACTGAATCGGGTGATGTTTTCCAAATACCTGACATGCTTGCTAACCGTGCGGATATTTATAATCTCGGAGATATGTTGGGAGATCATGGAGAAGCTTTCGCACTGAGTTATATTGAAAATAGTCTGACAGCTAATTCTGTGCTTGCATCACTTGCGACGCGTGAAATGTCAGATACTTATTTATTGATCGATATGGCAAAAGGTAAACAAGTTGCGTCGACCGACCTTAAACATAATTACAGCGGCGCAGAGTTAAACGAAATTGTTGAAGTATTGAAAAAGATGTTTGTGATTCAAGAAGTCATATTGAAAGTTAATCAGCAATATATTGCCTCTGCTGCACAGAACGATGCATACCGAAAAGAGCCTCCTTTTAAACTTCAAGGTAGTTACCGTAATATGAACAAGATGGCAGAAAAGCTTTCTGCTGTTATGAATCATGAAGAAATGATGCAAATGATCGAAGATCATTACCTGGGTGAAGCACAGTTGCTTACCAATGGCGCAGAAGAGAACTTGCTAAAACTTGCAGAACTTCGCGGCAACATGACCAAAGAGCAAATGACTCGTTGGACTGACATCAAGAAAGACTTCATGAAAAACAAAATGTCGGGCAATGAAGAAGCTACTATTGGCATTGAGATTAGTGAAAAATTAGGATCGCTTGTTGAGAATATTGCTGAGGTGAATCAATCACTCAAGCAAACGGATAGCAGTGATAAATTGGTTGTGCAGTTATCTGATATTTCAGCAACAATGCATCAGTTCCAACAAACGATGCAAAATTCAGATACAGAATCGACAGATAGTAAAACAACGTTACTGGTAGCTAAATCCCTTTCTAATATGTCAGATACTATAGCAAAAGCTCAAAAGTCATTCTCTGAGCCCAAAGAATCTGATGTATTGCTTTCTCAGTCACTAAACGCACTTGCTGAAAACCTAAGCAATAAAACTAATTCACAGAAAAGTAATAGCGAGGAAATCGCTAAACAGCTTTCCAGAATAGTCGAAAGTATGGTTGTTATGAATCGAGAGTTAGAAGAAGTATCAGAAGCTTCTCAAGAAAAAGCTAAATGGTTTTCTCGTTTGACGAAAAAAGAAATCGATAAAGATAAAAGTAAATAAACGTATGAAAAATGATAAAAGACACCCCCCTACTTTTGAGTGATATTCATACGATTGCTTTTCAAAGGCTTCATTAAATAAAACCTAGGTGTTAAATCAAAATATCTGCTCAATTAATGATATTTAACCTTGAATCTCTATATATTACTTCTCCAAATTCAATAGTAGTCAAAAGAGTTACGGTTTTTAATAAAATCAGTTGTTATTGCTTTTACTGGCTGACAAAGAACTTAAACAAACAATTTTTTATAGAAACATAAGTAATACGAATAAGCTCATAAATATACTAACAAATAGTTACGATATTGAAAATTCAATAGTAAAAATTTAAATTATTCGCTTGTTTAATAATACATTTATCCTTAGTCTACAGCCAAAATAGATACTTTACCCAAAAAGTAAACTATCTTTTCCACCAAAATCGCCCTCAAGTTTACAAAGTTTGCAGGTTTTTTCGATGGTTAACTAACGTGTTGTTGCACATACATTATGTGCACTAAATAAATTATCCAGAAGGAAATATCACTATGTCACAATATCAAGACGACGTTAAAGCTGCATCAGCAGTTATCGGTGCTAACGGTTCATCATGGGATGCAATCCAAGCAGAAAGCGTTGCACGTATGCGTGCGCAAAACAAATTCAAAGATGGCATTGCGATTGCTCAGTACACTGCTGACATTATGCGTGCTGATATGGAAGCGTATGACAAAGACTCTTCTTTATACACTCAATCTTTAGGTTGCTGGCACGGTTTTATCGGCCAACAAAAAATGATTTCTATCAAAAAGCATTTCGAAGGCAGTACAGACCGTCGTTACCTTTACCTTTCTGGTTGGATGGTAGCTGCACTACGTTCTGAGTTTGGTCCATTACCTGACCAATCAATGCACGAAAAGACAAGCGTTGCTTCATTAATCGCTGAACTATACACATTCTTACGTCAAGCTGATGCTCGTGAACTAGGCGGGTTTTTCCGTGAAGTTGACGCGGCACGAAAAGCTGGCGATGCTGCTGCTGAAAAAGTAGCACAAGACAAAATTGATGGACACGTGACTCACGTTGTTCCAATAATTGCAGATATCGATGCTGGTTTTGGTAACGCTGAAGCGACTTACCTAATGGCTAAGCAGATGATCGAAGCTGGAGCATGTTGTATCCAGATCGAGAACCAAGTATCTGACGAGAAGCAATGTGGACACCAAGACGGTAAAGTAACTGTACCTCACGAAGATTTCCTAGGTAAGATTCGCGCTGTTCGTTACGCATTCCTTGAGCTAGGTATCGACAACGGCGTTATCGTTGCACGTACTGACTCACTAGGTGCTGGCTTAACTAAGCAAATCGCTGTAACTAACGAGCCAGGCGACCTTGGCGACCAATACAATGCATTCTTGGATTGTGATGAAGTTACACTAGATGACATGGCTAACGGTGACTTGGTAATCAAACAAAACGGCAAACTAATGCGTCCTAAGCGTTTACCTTCTAACTTATTCCAGTTTAAAGCGGGAACGGGTGAAGCACGTTGTGTTCTTGATTGTATTACATCTCTAGAAAACGGCGCAGACATGATCTGGATCGAAACTGAGAAGCCACATGTTGCTCAAATCGGCGCGATGGTGAATGCAGTTCGTGAAGTTGTACCGAATGCTAAGCTTGTTTACAACAATAGCCCATCATTCAACTGGACATTAAACTTCCGTCAGCAAGTATTTGATGCAATGGCAGAAGCAGGTTCTGATATGTCTGCTTACAACCGTGACGAGCTAATGAGCGTTGATTATGACGGAACAGATCTAGCCGTAACAGCTGATGAGAAAATCCGCACTTTCCAAGCTGATGGCGCACGTGAAGCTGGAATATTCCATCACCTAATTACTCTACCGACTTACCACACCGCCGCATTGTCTACTGACAATCTTGCTAAAGAGTATTTCGGCGACCAAGGTATGCTGGGTTATGTTGCTGGCGTTCAGCGTAAAGAAATCCGTGAAGGAATCGCATGTGTTAAGCACCAAAATATGTCTGGTTCAGATATGGGTGACGATCACAAAGAATACTTCTCAGGCGACGCAGCTCTTAAAGCAGCCGGTGAAGACAACACAATGAATCAATTCTCGTAATTAAGAACAGCTAAACAGCTGATTTCATTTTGTAAGATCAACAAACGGCGCACCTCTGGTGCGCCGTTTGTGTTTAAGAACTAAATAATAGAAACTACATTACACAAGTTTCAAAGTAAATTAAGAGGAAAATACAATGCCATTTATGACTGCTGATTTATGCGATGAGTTTTGCGGAGATAACTGTACTGAAATTCAAGTTGTAGGCTCTTGCCTTAACAGCTATGGTGGACGTCAACGTATTCATGGTGAGGTTGTTACTTTAAAATTATTTGAAGACAATCAACTCGTTCGTGATCAAGTTAACTTAAACGGTCTCGATGAATTGGGTAATGGCAAGGTACTCGTTATCGATGCAGGCGCATCAATGCGACGCGCAGTGTTAGGTGACATGTTAGCAGCAAAAGCAGCTGATAACGGCTGGAATGGCGTTATAATCAATGGTTGTATTCGTGATTCAGTTGAGATGTCTACGATGGAACTAGGCGTAAAGGCATTAGGTACACATCCACTAAAAACAGTGAAAAACGGTGTAGGACAAACCAATGTTGCCGTTAGTTTCTTAGGTCTCAATATTAATGCTGGAAACTATATATATGCAGATGAAGCTGGTGTGATTGTTTCTGCTAAATCGTTAGTTTGAAAAGATATCCAATAGAGACACCACACCCTTCTATTTTTTGAGGTTTCCGCAAGTTACCTGGGCTTTTACCAAAATGCTCTTGCAGGAATAGCTTCTAATACCCTCTTGTTTCCATGAGAATCTAGGGAAATTGTGTCTTTTATTTACTTCTATTATCTCTCAATCAATATTGTCTAAGCTTTTTTTTGATGCTATTTTGTTTATTAAATACATTTGAGGATTCAGATATGTTGCCAATTAATTATAAATTCTTCGCTTGTGCATTTTTACTCTCTATATTATCAATACAACAACTCCATGCTAATGAAGCACCAGTAGCTGGTAAAATTCTTGGTGCAGCTCCAACTGAAATACCTGATTGGTTTAAAGAGAGCTTTCTCGACTTCAGGGAAGATGCTATCGAGGCAGCAGAAGAAGGCAAGCACATGTTGGTTTTTGCCGATCTAAAAGGCTGTCCATATTGCGCTAAAATGCTAGAAGACAGTTTTAAAACCTCAGTTAAAGATGGTGGAAACAAGGAGTTCATTCAAGAAAATTTTGATGCTATTCATATCAACATCAAAGGTTCTCGTGAAGTAACTTTTGATGATAATCTGATCGTTCCAGAAAAGAAATTAGCCGAAGCTTTGAAGGTAAAGTTCACACCAACGATGCTGTTCATGAATGCTGATAATAAAATTGTTAGTCGCATTAGTGGCTACAGATCACCTCGTGAATTTCAGCAAGTACTTAACTATGTTAAAGAAAAAGCCTATGAGACCACTGATTTCCCTAGTTATCGTAAAGCAAATCTAACTGATTCAGTATATGAACTATTACCTCATAAAAAATTTACCGAAATCTCTGATTTCAAAAAGGCAATAGATACCGGAAAACCATTAGCAATTCTATTTGAAGACAAAACGTGTGACGATTGCGCTCGCTTTCATAAAGAAACTCTAGATTTACCTGATACCCATGCACAGATGGCCAAATTCAATTTTGTGAGGCTTGATGCTCTCTCTGATGAAGAGATAATTGATACAGAGGGCAACAAAACAACAGCCAGTGATTGGCTTTCTAAAAAAGGGATTAGCTATCGCCCAGCAGTCTTATTGTTTGGTGATGGCAAGCTACGTGCTGATGTGACAGGCATGATTAAATCACATCATTTTCAACAGATGTTAGCTTACGTTGGAGACAAAAAATTTAAAGAATATGAAACATGGCTAGACTACGAAGATGTAGTAACAGCTGAAATGCTCAAATCAGGCAAGAACGTTGATATTTGGAAATAACTTTATTCAGTGACCGGTACTTTTAGAAAACAAATGAATGATAACAACCCCTGAAACAATCAAACCCATGCCGATTATTGCCGGTAAATCAGGAATTTGTTTGTAAGTTATTGCTGCAATAATAGCTACCAATACAATTCCTACACCTGCCCATATTGCATAGGTAATGCCAACAGGGATAGTTCTAAGCACTAGAGTCAAAAAATAAAATGAAACTAAATAAGAAATCACAACGATTACGCTAGGAACTAATTTTGAAAACTCCCCTGTAGCTTTTAATAAACTGGTGCCAATTACTTCAGTAATAATCGCCAAGGCTAAATATAAATATGCCATTTCTTTCGTAATCCTTCTGATCAGTAATTAGAGTTCATTCTAGCAATTAAAATGACACCCCCCTACTTTTAACGTGTTCTTAAACAATCCACCTTTAAGGTAGACGTCGCTATACTTCAGTATTGTATCTGTTTCTCATGAACTCAATGATTTTTCAACTAACCTGTAATCAACCAAATACCCACACCAATCATCAAGCTACCTGCGATACGGTTCATCATCCGAACATTATCGCGCTTTCTTAATAAATGCGATAGTGATTGACCGCCCAAAGCGTATAACACCAAACAAATAAATTCTAAGGTCAAAATAATAACTAAAAAAGCAGCTAACTGAGGGGTTAAAGGTAAAGTTTGATCAACAAATGGTGGTAGTAAAGCTATAAAGAAAGCCCAACCTTTTGGATTCGCAATAGCGGTAATAAAACCCTGAATCATTAACGAACTACCCGATACTTTAGGGTCAATATCAGTTTTCTCTTGAATCGCTAGGCGTCC
>CALISP010000025.1 GCA_938041705.1 uncultured Cocleimonas sp.
AAAAAGCCTTATCTCGTATTAATGCATCACAGGATCACTAGTCATGTCTGATAACATAAAAATATCTATAAAATCACTTTATAAGATTTTTGGAACTAAGCCGAAATCTGTATTGCAAGCTGTTAAAGATGGCATGGGCAAACCAGAATTAATGGAAAAACATAACCATGTGCTCGCATTACAAGATATCAATATTGATATGCAAGATGGTGAAATTACGGTAATCATGGGCCTTTCTGGCTCAGGTAAATCTACTGTAATACGTCATTTAAATCGCCTTATTGACCCTACAGCCGGTGAAGTAATCGTTGATGGCATAGACGTTCTAAAGCTTTCAACTGAAGAATTACGCTTAATGCGTCAAACTAAAATGTCGATGGTATTCCAAAAGTTTGCTTTATTGCCCCATAAAACAGTTCTAGAAAATGCAGGTACAGCATTACGCATTCGAGAACTAGAAGATGAAGACGCTATTAATGCCGAAGCACAAAAGTGGATTGATCGTGTTGGATTAACTGGTAATGAGAACCAATACCCTCACCAATTATCTGGTGGCATGCAACAACGTGTTGGTATTGCAAGAGCACTCACATCTAACTCTGAAATCATGCTGATGGATGAAGCTTTCTCAGCACTAGACCCATTAATCCGAACGGATATGCAGGACCTTTTATTAGAGCTTCAAAAAGATCTACATAAAACAATCGTTTTCATCACACATGATTTAGATGAAGCATTAAAACTGGCTGACCATTTAGTTATTCTTAAAGATGGTGCAATCATCCAGCAAGGCGAGCCTCAAGATATATTACTTAACCCTAATGATCCTTATATCGAAGACTTTGTTAGCGACATCAACCGTGCTCGCGTATTAAAGGTTCGTTCAATAATGTCAGCTATTGAAGGTGACTTACCAAGTGACCCTGATAATTGTTGTGATTATAATGATACCTTAGAGGACGTCATTGCTCACTCTGAAGGTGAAACACTTAAATCCTACGTGGTAATGAACAACGGCGAAGCTGTTGGTGCTTTACACATGAAAGACCTAGTAAAAGCATTAGTGCCTCGTCTTTCTTCTGTACCTACCGCAAGAGCTAGTTAACTCGATAGAAATGCCAAGCCTGCCACTTTCCTGAAGATTATCGTAAAATATTATTTTTGTGATTAACTTTGGTAAAGTTGCAGGTTTTTTTGTGCGCTTTATACTATCGACCATTCAGAATCTCTGATTAATCTTTATTTAATAAACCCAATATTAGTAAAAACTTATGCCAACACTTACTCTAAATGAAATTAAAGACCTCTGTTACTCAGCTTTGCGTGAAGCAGGTGCTAACGACCTACAAGCAACGACTGCCGCACAAGAACTTATGGATGCTGAAGCAGAAGGTATTCGCAATGTTGGCTTAGGATATTTGCCGCATTATCTAAACCATCTGCGTTGCGGAAAATTAATTGGTGATGCGACACCTGAGATCGTCAAACAATCTGCTTCTGCAGTTGTTGTAAATGCAAATTTTGGTTTTTGTCATACTGCCTATTTACATGCTGAAGAAGAGTTAATTGCAATGACTCAGCAAGAAGGTATTGGCATGATGGCTATCCATAACTCCTATTCCGCTGGAGTGCTTGGGTGGTTTGTAAGAAGACTAGGCGAACGTGGTTTAATCTCACTTATGTTTGCAAACTCATCTAAAGCTGTTGCCGCTCATGGTGGCAAAGTGCCATTTTTTGGCACAAATCCACTCGCATTTGGTTCTCCACGAAAAGATGAAGGACCCGTTGTCGTAGATATGGCAACTGCATCTACTGCTCGTGTTAATTTAGTACAAGCGGCAAAAGAAGGTCGTCAAATTGAGCCTGGGCATGCTATTGATTCACAGGGTAATCCAACGACTGATCCAGCTGAAGGCCTTAAAGGCGCACAACTACCTGTTGGTGGTCCAAAAGGTTTTGGCTTAGGTTTAATTGTAGATTTAATGGGTGGCGTTTTAACAGGGAGTAATTGTTCGTATGAAGCTCCTTTGTTTGCGAACAATGAAGGCGGCCCACCGAATGTTGGACAAAGCATTATCGCGTTTAATCCTGAGTTCTTTTCAGATAATTATATCGAGCATCTAGAACAGATGTTTACTGATTTAACTGATGACAGCGATGGTAGTGATGTAAGAATTCCCGGCGCACGCCGTCATCAGTTACGCGCACAATACGAACGTGATGGAATCGAAGTGCCTCAAGAGCTAATCGAGCGAATTCATGCGATTAGTAAGGGCGAAGCATAAAAATACGCCGAAAACCCTACACAATATATACATAAAGTCGGGGGGTGTTATTTAGACTAATTAAATAGTGTAAATGACACCCCCCGACTTTTAACCACTTCTTTTGTACTCAGCCTACAAAGAGTTATTAACCCTTTCTTCTAAAGCCCCAGAATAAACCTAAACTAGCCATTGCAGCTGAAGATAAGTTAGCTGTAATAAATCCTTTCAAACCACCAAGGTGTGGCGATATCCAGCCAATCAAACTGTTATAAATATTCTCAAATGCTTCCCACTTCACATCTATTAAATTATTGTACTGTAATAAAAACAATACGATTAAAATAGTGCCTGCTATAAAGAATACAAATTTCAAAAAAGTACGTGTTGCAAAACCGATAACATAACCCGCAAAAAAACTAAAACCCATATAGGTGAAAAGCGCGAGCCAATTTCCAGCCTGAATTGATTGTCCTACATCCATTTAAACAACCCCCTAAAAAGCCCTTAAAGCTATGATTTACAATGGTCGGGAAGCATATCATAATCTTGTAAATTTTCATGAGTAATTCATTTGTCGAATATTAACCGCCGTTTCTGTGTCGCACCAATGTTAGATTGGTCTGATAGACATCAAAGAATGTTGATGCGCACCATGTCAAAGCACAGTTTGGTTTACACCGAAATGGTCACTACGGGCGCCTTGATACACGGCGATGCGCAACGCTATCTCAAATACAGCCAATCAGAACATCCTATAGCATTACAATTAGGTGGAAGTGATCCAAAGGCAATGGCACTTTGCGCTAAAATGGCAGAAGACGCTGGCTATGATGAAGTTAATATCAATGTAGGTTGTCCAAGTGATCGCGTACAAAATGGTGCCTTTGGCGCCTGTTTAATGGCAGAACCAGAACTAGTAGCTGAAAACGTTATGGCCATGCAAGCAGCAGTAGATATTCCTGTCACGGTCAAAAATCGAATTGCTATCGATGAAATGGAAGAAGAAGCTACTTTAAGGCGCTTTCTTTCAATCGTTTCATCATCTGGCTGTAAAACGTTTGTTGTTCATGCACGTAAAGCCTGGTTAAGTGGCTTAAGCCCTAAACAAAACCGTGATGTACCTCCACTCAATTACGAACTCGTATACCAAATGAAAAACGAATTCCCTGATTTGGAAATTATCATAAATGGTGGAATTAAAGACTTAAATGAATCAAAAGAGCATCTAACTCACGTCGATGGTGTGATGATAGGACGCGAGGCTTATCACAACCCCTATTCTATGATCGATGTAGATCACAATATTTATGATGACACTAAACAAACGCAACCAACACGTATGGAAGTACTAGAGTCCTATAAAGAATACATGCAACAACAGATGTCAGAAGGTGTTTACTTAAAATCTATGAGTCGTCATCTTCTGGGATTATTCACGGGTGAACCGGGCGCTAAAGCATGGCGCAGACACATTAGTGAAAATGCGCATAAAGAAGGTGCAGGAATTGAAGTTATCGAAAAAGCGGCTGCATTCATCAAATCCTAAAAAACCTTTCCCGTTTAGGTAATTAATAGTTGACC
>CALISP010000026.1 GCA_938041705.1 uncultured Cocleimonas sp.
GTGATAGATAGTCGATCTATTAATCCCTTAACTGAAATAGCTGGCGCTCACATTGAAATGGGTACGCAAGTTGTTGATACTTCAGGTCGTCATGGCTTACAAACAATCACGCTTTCAAATGGAAAAATAGTTGATACAGACTGTTTAGCTGTCTCAGGTGGTTGGAATCCTAATGTTCACTTAAGTTGTCATCATCGTGGCTTTCCAAAATGGAATGAAGAATTACTAGCATTTGTCCCAGGTGGTGAATTACCTCCTGAAATGTATGTCGCTGGAGCTGCTAATGGTAACTTAAGCCTCGCCATAGCAATGAAAAGTGGACATGCTATTGCAAACAAACTAGCAAAAGCATTAGGTCATAAAGGCAGGGTAAAGGCCTGTGCTAAAGCAGAAGATGAATCAACGTCGAATTCTAATTTATGGTTTGTTAAAACGGACACTAAGTCACGTAGCTGGGTAGATTTTCAAAACGATGTAACCACTAAAGATATCGTATTAGCGCAAAAAGAAGGCTTTAATTCAGTTGAGCATGTAAAACGCTACACTACACTTGGAATGGCTACCGATCAGGGTAAAACATCTAATATTCCTGCAATGGCAGTAATGGCTGATCATGCAGGTAAATCATTACCTGAAGTTGGTACAACGATATTTAGACCACCCTATACACCAGTATCTATGTCTACTTTTGCCGGTCGTTCACGAGGCAAAGAGTTCCGCCCTACTCGTTTGACTCCTAGTCATCAGTACGCAGAAAAACAAGGTGCTGTATTTGTTGAAGTGGGTGCATGGATGCGCTCACAGTGGCTCCCTAAAGCTGGAGAAACTCATTGGCGTCAAAGTGTTGATCGTGAAGTAACGCAAACACGTAATTCTGTTGGCATCTGTGATGTTAGTACTTTGGGTAAAATTGATATTCAAGGTAAAGATGCTGGAGAATTCCTTAATCGTATTTATTGTAATACCTTCGCTACGCTTAAAGTTGGTATGGTTCGTTATGGTTTAATGCTTCGTGAAGATGGCATTGCTATGGATGATGGCACCACAGCACGTTTGACTGAAACACAATTTGTAATGACTACAACCACTGCAAATGCAGTTAATGTATTCAGACACATGGAATTTTGTCGTCAATGTTTATGGCCTGACTTGGATGTACATCTCATTTCAGCTACCGAACAATTCGCTCAATATTCAGTCGCAGGCCCTAACGCACGTAAACTATTACAAAAAATTGTCGATAAAGATTACGATATTAGTAATGAAGGGTTTCCTTTCATGGCTTGTGGTGAAATATCGGTGTGTGGTGGAACGCCAGCACGTTTGTTTAGAATTTCATTCTCTGGTGAATTAGCTTACGAAATCGCTGTTCCTACTCGTTACGGTGTTGCCATGATGGAAGCCTTAATGGAAGCAGGATCAGAATTTGATAGTGTTGTTTACGGAACTGAATCACTCGGGGTTATGAGGATCGAAAAAGGCCACGCCGCAGGTAATGAGCTAAATGGTCAAACTACAGCACATAATCTAGGTATGGGTCGTATGGTATCTAAAAAGAAAGATAGCATCGGTAATATGCTCTCTGAACGCCCTGAAATGGTAAAAGACGACGCTAACAGATTAGTCGGTTTTATCCCTATAGACAAAAGTAAGACTCTTAATGCTGGGATGCACTTTTTGAAGCAAGGAAATGAGGCAAACTTTGCCAATGATGAAGGATGGATGACTTCTGTCGCTTTCTCACCTTCACTGGGTCATTCAATCGGAATTGGATATATTAAAAACGGACATGAAAGAACTGGTGAAAAAGTAACTGCATTTAATGATTTACAGGATAACACCATAGAAGTTGAGATAGTATCAGCGCACTTTATTGATCCTAAAGGAGAGCGTCTACGTGTCTAGTTTAAACGCATTACAACCACTGACTGCTTTAGATAATTTTTCTGAAGAAGCACATGGAATTACGGTTACAGAAGTAACAGATCTAGCGATTGTCTCAATGGCAATCCCTACAGCTACAAATGATGCTTTTAATAAAGCGATCAAGAAGAGTTACAAAGTCGATCGTCCAACTATAGGAACTTTTTCTCAATCGAAGATTAATAACGCACGTTTTCTTGGTCTGCAACAAGATCAAATGTTTGTATTGTTTGATTACAACAGTGATCGTGCAGTTGAAGAAGTCTCATCAAAAATTAACACAAGTAAACAACTAAGCTATCTCTGTGATCAATCAGACAGTTGGGTGACTTTACGCATTAGCGGAGAGAATTCTTTAGAGGCGTTAGAGCGTATCTGCCCACTAGATATTAATCCTAGTTCTTTTCCTGTTGGATCAGTTGCAAGAACCTCTATGGAGCATATGGCCACTATAATCATTCATGAGGAAGAAGGTTCTTATTTATTACTTTCGCTTCGTTCCTTCGCTCATTCGTTTTTACATGCTGTTACTACCTCTATCAAAAACGTTTCCTGACTGACTTTTTACTAACTTAGTATTTACGATAAATAATATGTCACTACCTAGTCAATCAAAATACGTAATCGTCGGTGCAGGTATACATGGCCTTAGTACCGCTTACCATCTTGCACTTGAGCTTAAAGCTAAGAATCAAGGCTCGGGCGCAGACATTATCATCGTCGATAAATCTGGATTGTGCGCTGGA
>CALISP010000027.1 GCA_938041705.1 uncultured Cocleimonas sp.
AGCACGTGGTTTAGCAATGGACCCAGTGGCAATGCTGTTTGATGAGCCAACCTCAGCACTCGACCCTGAAATGATTAATGACGTATTAGATGTTATGGTAGAACTAGCAGAAGACGGCATGACCATGATGGTAGTTACCCATGAAATGGGGTTTGCTCAAAGAGTAGCTGATCGTGTGATTTTTATGGACGAAGGAAAAATCGTAGAAGATGCACCTAAAGATGAATTCTTTGGAACTCCAAGAAGTGATAGAGCACAATTGTTCTTATCTAAGATATTGAGCCACTAACTAACATCTAGCTTTAAGAGTAACTATAGAACCGAAAAAGACACCCCCCACCTTTTAGGCTATTTTCTGCACTATGAATTGACCCTCCCCGGCATTTCCTTATGGAAATAGTTTTACTACCTTCTCGATCCCTAGGGAATCTATAAAGGCACCTACTTTTAGCTACTTTTTGTTATCATCTAACTTTATATTTTTCTGGTTAAAGCATGAGTTACCAATCTGGCATTATCGATGAAATCCCGAGTCTGGCACGTTACCAATATTTTAACCTCAAAGATGAATCAAACCCCAAATTAGCATTACAAAACTTGGCTGATATTGCCGTTGAAAACAATATTGTGGTTGGCTTTGGTGAAACGCTAATTTCATCATTGGATTCCGAGATTTCGAATATGAGAAAAATGCCAGAATTTGAAACCAAAAATAACGGTAAAAATGTTGCTGGAGCTATTGATATACCAACGACGCCAAACGACTTATGGTGCTGGATTCGAGGCGAAGATCGTGGTGATTTACTCCATAAAGCGCGATTAGTAAGAAATACCTTAGCATCAGCGTTCGAAGTTGATCACGTAACCGATGCATTTAAATATGATAAAAGCCGAGATTTAACAGGCTACGAAGACGGGACCGAAAATCCTACGGATGAGGATGCATTAGAGGCTGCACTTTTAAAATCAAATCAAACAGGTTTAAATGATTCGAGTTTTGTCGCAGTACAACAATGGGTGCATGACTTGGATACCTTTGAAGCAATGACTACTCTTCAACAAGATCATAGTATTGGTAGAGATCGTATCAGCAATGAAGAACTCGATGATGCACCAGAATCAGCTCATGTAAAACGTACCGAGCAAGAAGGTTTTGAGCCAGAAGCATTCGTTGTAAGACGTTCGATGCCTTGGGCAAATGAGACAGAAGAAGGATTAGTATTTGTTGCGTTTGGAAAATCTTTCGATGCATTTGAAGCACAAATGAGACGCATGATAGGTATTGATGATGGAATTATTGATGGCTTATTTAGTTTTACTCGACCCATTACAGGTGGCTATTTTTGGTGTCCACCTGTGATAAATGGAAAATTAGACCTAAGCGCCATAATTGACGCTTAAACCTAAAGCTTCTTTCTTCATTTGACTTCTTAGCCCGGTAATTTCCAATCTGCTCTAATCGCGTGGCATGTATAACCCGTTGGATATTTCTCAATATAATCCTGATGCTCAGCTTCTGCTTCCCAAAAATCTCCAGCCGCTTTAACTTCTGTGACCACTTTACCGGGCCAAATACCAGATGCATCGACATCAGCAATGGTTTGTTCTGCTACTGCTTTTTGCTCTTCATTATTATAGTAAATACCTGAACGATAAGATAAACCACGATCATTACCTTGTTGATTAAGCGTTGATGGATCATGAATTTGAAAGAAAAATTCTAATACTGTGCGATAGCTAATAACAGCAGGATCAAATTCAATTTCAATACCTTCAGCATGTGTTCCGTGATTACGATAAGTGGCATTTTCAACATCACCACCCGTATAACCAACACGCGTTCCAATTACTCCTGGACGTTTTCGGATCAGATCTTGCATTCCCCAAAAACACCCACCTGCTAAAATTGCTTTTTCATTACTCATTTAATACTCCTAATCTTATTTCACTAAAACTAATTCAAATTGATTCTGTTTGATAAGGTGAAATGAAACCACTCCAGTTTTTACTTATTTAATTCGATTTAATATAACACCAATATTTCTTCAAGAATTTTACCCCGATGAGAGCATATGACCTATTTCTTTGATCAATCTATTAATATTCTTGTAAATACGGAATTTAACTAGAACAGATATTTATAGGAATAAAAAAAGGTTAGAACCTGACTCCGTTTAAAGCAAGTACAGAAAAAAATAGGATAGAAATCATAAAAAAGCCTCAGAAGATTAATCTTCCAAGGCTTTTAGGGAGGGTTAAAATGTAATTTTGTCGCTTATCTATTACCACTTTCATCAGTTGCTTCTGATTTAACCGTAGATGATACTAAATATGCATGTTTGATTACGAATGTCTTAGCTTGCGTATTGTTAGCGTTAGTAACTATGTTAGCGGCAGTAACGTAATCATTATCTCCTGCGATAGCAGATGTTCCTGTTGCAAAAAGTACTGTAAGAAGAGTGCTAGCTATAATTGCTTTTGTATTCATAATTTTTACCTCTAAATCGACTTGCGATTTACTATTTAACGATTAACATCTAAATGAACAGATGTCGGTGCAGGAGTTTGTAAACTTACTTTTTTTACTTCAACGACTTCAGCTGTAACGTTGTTGTATGCATCATTAGAATAATCAGATAAATCTCCCGCTCTACCTTCAGCGAATGCAGAAGTACCTGCTAAAAGTGCAGTAAGAAGTGTGCTTGCGAATAATGATTTTGATGAAATGTTCATAATTTTTACCTTTAAGTTTTAAGTTAGTGTTTCCTATTTGTGGGTTGAGACTAGTTTGTCTCTGACTTGTTTTTAGAAACGCATAATTATTTTTTTTGGATTCAAATGTTTTATAAATTATGTGTTTCTATAACTCATAGAATCTCAAAAAATAGGTAGATAAAATGACAAAATAATTAAAAAAAAACCGTAAATTATTGATTAATAATAGTTTTTAAAAACGATTAGATTAATTTAAAGATCAGCTAAAATAAACAAAAATAATGAGAGAAAAGAGTCGAAATATTCAATTATTTTTATAAAAATGAAATTCGCGAAAAAAATACTCATTTATGAAAATGAATTAAGATTCATTTTTTAGGATATGAAAATGGAAAGCTATTTTTTATTATTTTACTTCTTTCCATGAATCTTGAACCTTCAACATCGCATGAGCATTCGAGAAATATTCACGACGGTATAAAATACCAACAATACCAGCCGTCGCTATCATAAATATCAACGGATGATAAAACCAACTTAATGAAGCCAAAGCAAAATAATAAGCGCGTAAGCCATTATTAAATTGCCCTGCCGCCAAACTTGATAAATCAGCAAGTTGTTTAGCTTTGCCAATGGCTTTAGGAGTATCCTGCTCGCTTGGTGGAGGAATAGATCCTAACAGGATTGCGCAATAAGAATGTTGGCGTATCGACCAAGTAAACTTAAAGAAAGCAAACATAAAGATCACAATCAACACCAAGACTTTGAGTTCCCACAAAATTTTTGACGTAGTTTGTGCATAGGGAATATTTTGAAATAAATATAAAACATCATCACCTACCCCCATTAATGCAATGGTACTGGCTAAAACTAACATAGTGGTTGAAGCAAAAAAGGTTTCTTTTCGGATTAAACCATTAATCAACTGGCTATCCATAATTCTGTTTTCACGCTTAATTATTTCAAAAGCCCATTCTTTACGGACAATATTCATTTCTGCGATTAAACCAATTTTTTGATTAATACATTTATTCTTAGAAAATCGAATATAGCCATACCACGCCATAACAAACCACAACAGCGCTATTATATCGAATAATGAAATACCTAAATTTGTTATGTTTTGCATGGTTAGTTAATTAGTCCAAGGATATATAAGTGTTGTTTGTGAAAGACTAGCATTTGAATACGAAAAAGACACCCCCCGACTTTTAAGGATTTATTAATAATCCTTAAAAGAAAGTCATTTAATCACAAAGGAGAATAACTACATTTAAATGTTTGAAGCGATATGCCAGTCTCGGCCTCAAACCAATCATCAATAAGACGATAAGAAATAGATAATTCGCCAGGTGCAGATATCCTGCCTGCAGTCAATTCCACTTTCAACTCATCTGCGTCCAACCAAAGTGCATGTTCAATATCATCCTGCTCAAAATCTAGTTCATCAGAAGTAGCTTCAGCGGTATAACCCAACATTAACGAGTTAGGAAAGGGCCAAGGTTGTGAAGAATGATAATTAATGTTTTTAACAGGAACATTCACCTCCTCCATCACTTCACGCTCAACCGCATGTTCAAGGGTTTCACCTACTTCAACAAAGCCAGCCAAAACAGAGTACATTTTCTCCGGCCATGTCTCTTGGCGCGCCAGTAATATTTTATTACCCTTTGTTACTCGCATAATCACCGCAGAATTAATCCGAGGATATTCGATATGACCACAAGACTCATCAACACATTGTTGAATACTACCGCCCTCTTTAATAACAAGACCTGAGCCACAACGTGTGCAAAAACGTGTACTTAGATGCCAATGATTTAACATTGTCGCATAGGAATACATCGCTGCTAATTCTGGATCAATTTCAAGAGTAATTGCCCGAAGAGAGAGGCTTTCTATATTTTTTTCAGAGTAAAAACTCTCCAATGCTTCTTCAGGTTCAGCAATATTCATAACAAAAACAGGCGTATTATCAGTCTTTTTTAATCCCAGTAAGATAGGATTGTAAATAGCTTTCATAGAATGTAATTGTTTGTGCGATAAAATCACAGGATCACTATTAATGCACACTACACTATGCCCATCTAAGACTAGATATTCTGATTGAGAATTGGATAATTGAGAAGTGAGCCAACTTGAATCTTTCCGTTCAAGTGAACAACGGTTCAAGGGTTGAGTTGAAAACGTATTAAGTAATGACCGACTAAGGTGATCCATGAGTATTGTTCGTAAAAATAAAGACGCTATATTAACAACAAAGTTAAACTACAACTAAAAGACCGCTTCTTTTTTTAGCTAAATTCATTAATTTTTGTTTTGTCTCATTAGAGAAAGAGTTCTGCTCAACGCAAAGCCAATGTAATTTAGGTGTCTTAGAAGCCAAAGCTATTAAAGCTTCACCTCCCTTGTCGCTAATTCCACATCCTACAAGTCCAATCTCTGTTAAAGTTGATGGCAACTTACTGACTAAATTCAAAGTACCCTTATCTTTTAAATTCAAATTGTAACTCAAGCTAAATGAATGAAGTGCAGGACCACCTTGATCATGAACCTTCTTAATTGATTCTATTATTTTTTCGATGTCATCAACTTTTAAATTGGCATCGCGCAAATGCAAATCATAACTTGATTGATTATTACTTTCCGACATCAACTTGATAGCCGCATTTTCACAAACAAGGTTATTAGTTGATCGTAAAACATCAATTAAATCATTAATAATCATCGAAGGGTTTTCTTTTGCTGTTAGATTGTTTGCAAAAATTTGCATCGTGCCCGTAACGCTAAATATGCTTAATAAAGTTGATTTTATAAACAATCTTTTAGATATGTTTTTCATGATGCAATCGGCCTATGTATATGTATAAAAATTAACTATTACAACTATTAAAGCTAAAAAAGACACCCCCTACTTTTGACTAGTTTTATTCGTCCTTTGGATCACCACCATTTTGGTTAATTATTTGAACTACAACCAAGCTTTACGAGCAACATAAACAGAATTACTAGATTCGGATTGCGTATAAGGATTCGGAAAAGTCACAATATGCGCTTGCGATGAATCAAATACACTATTTAATAAGGTAGTAAAACGCTCATCAGGTAAATCATCCGACCATAATGCAAACACACCGCCAGAATGGATTTTTTCTGCCATCGCACGCAAGCCCTGTTCTGTATAGAAACTATTGTTACCTGGACTCAACCAGAAATCTGGAGTGTGATCAATATCCAGTAAAACAGCGTGAACCTTTTGATCATTATTCGCAGCACCAAAGCCATTGCCTTCTGAAGTTGCTAAAGCAAAGAAATCACCTAAGACTAACTCACAACGATCATCTGCCATAAGCTCAGGCCCCATAGGGACTAAACCGCGTTGATGCCAATCAATAACAGGTGCCATCACATCAATTACTTTTAATGATGAAACCTGTTGGTTTTCAAGTGCAGCAAAGGCTGTATAACCTAAACCTAAACCTCCTACGATGACATCTATCTTGTCATCAATCAAATCAACTAAGCCTAAATGCGCTAGTTGTAATTCGGCTTCAACAAACAAACTCGACATTAAAAACTCTTCATTCATTTTGACTTCGTAAATCAAAATATCATTCAAACGTGGTTCACTGCGTTTGCGCAGACTAATCTCGCCTAACGGTGTATTTTGAAAATCGATTTCTTCGAAGATGTGCATTGTATTATCCAACTTTTTGATCGACTCAATTATTCGTTGTCTGCTAATGAAGCGCAAGCTAAGCTTATATTAAAATAATTACCTATGAATATTCCATCTGCTCGAGAAATAAGGTAAAAAGGCTTATCAAATAATCGAGGTGACCTAAATTAAAATTCCAAAAAGAATTCAACCGCTGGTTGAAGATGGTTTAGTCGATGACGTTATTGGTAGGCTGATGAGTGGCAAGGAAGCCGACGTTTATGTTGTCACCTGCGGTGATGAAACACGTTGCGCCAAAGTCTATAAAGAAGCTGCTAAACGTAACTTCAAGAAAGCCGTGCAATATACCGAAGGGCGCAAAGTCAAAAACAGTCGACGCCAACGAGCGATGGAAAAAGGCTCTAAATTTGGCCGTCAAGAGCAAGAAAAAATCTGGCAAAACGCCGAAGTAGACGCACTGTATTTATTGGCTGGGGCAGATGTGCGTGTGCCTGAACCTTATGGCATGCTTGATGGTGTGTTGTTAATGGAGCTAATAACCAAAGACGGCGAAGTTGCACCGCGTTTAGGTGATATTACAATGACCGAAGAAGAAGCCATCGGCAACTTCGCAATTGTAATGCAAGATGTGGTTCGGATGCTTTGCGTTGG
>CALISP010000028.1 GCA_938041705.1 uncultured Cocleimonas sp.
AACTTTCGCTTCACCCATCTAATAAAGGCATATCATGATTTATGCTCAGCTACCTCCTTTAAACTCTCTAAAAGCTTTTGATGCCGTCGTAAGACATGGATCTATCAGTGAAGCTGCCCGTATACTTTTTGTCAGCCAAAGCTCCATCAGTAGGCACATTCTAAAATTAGAAGGATTTCTTGGTAGTAGATTACTTCACCGAGGAAAGCATGGTGCTACAACAACCAAAGATGGTCAGGAATACTTTGATCAAATTAGTCATTCTTTAATCAATATTCTTGATGCAACAGTAAACCTTAAAGCTACTCAATCAGGGGTCAACATTGTTAAAATAAGCTCGCTTTCTAGTTTTGCTTTAAAATGGTTAGTACCAAAACTGAATAAATTCCAATCAATTTATCCAGATATAGTGCTGGATATTTCTATTTCTGATGAGTGTCCTGACTTTGAAATCAGTCAAAAAGATTGTGCAATAGTATCTAGGCCACATCATTTATTTGACTCAGATATTGACGAACTTTTTGAGGAAAAACTTGTTGTTGTTGCCTCTCCATCAATCCTTAAAAACATATCTTTTGAAGATTATAATCCACTTAATACTTTGCCTTTAATTCATACAACATCACGACCAGAACTTTGGAATGATTGGAATACTGAGTACAACTTGCTTAATAATAATTTTCATAAAAATAAAACAACCGTTGGACTTACCTTTCAGGACTTTTATATTTCAATTGCAGCTTGCGTCGCTGGTAGCGGTATAGCAATCGTACCCTCATTTTTAGTTCAAGAGGAAATTACAAATAAAACGCTCATTCAGCCTATAACCAACAGCTTAAAAACGGGAAGATACTATGGACTTATTATTTCATCCTCTAAAAAAAAGAGCGATGCGGTTATTACCTTGAAGAAATGGTTGATTCAAGAAACCTTCAATGAAACGCCTAATTTATAGCTTCAAAGTCTAATCAAACGTTATTATTTTAGATAAATACCTAAATATGTACTAGATTTACCGTATGGAGAGTCTATGAAAAAAAGTACAGGCAGTTGTTTGTGTGGGGAAGTTCATTACGAAATTACAGGTAGTTTAGGAGTCTTCCAATATTGTCATTGCTCACGTTGCCGGAAATTCACAGGCAGTGCGCATGCTGCAAATATCATTGTTGCGCCTAATCAGTTTGAGTGGCTACAAGGCGAAGAGTTTTTAGCTAGGTATGAGGTTCCAGACGCACGTCATTTTGCTACATCTTTCTGCACTCAGTGTGGCTCATCATTACCTTGGAAATCTCAAAGTGACAAGGCTGTCATTATCCCTGCAGGTACTCTAGATGATGATCCAGACATTCGTCCTTTTCAAAATATTTTCTATGGATCGAAAGCGGATTGGTATCAAAATGCAAGCGAACTCATCAAATATGATGAGTTGCCGACTAAGAAAAGCTAGTAAGGACTACCAATTAGTAGTCTATTAAAAAACAGTTAAAAGTGGTGGGATGTCTTTTTGAATAACTAGATTAAGATTTGAGGATTAATCACTCTTTCACTAGCAACTGACGCGGTACATGAGACAAACACTGTCCACCCTGCTCTTTTACAACAATGCTCTCAGTAGTCTCAAAACCCCAATCATCAAACCATAACGCTGGCATGAAATGAAACACCATATTTTCTTGCAGGACACTGGTGTCATTGGTTCGGATAGACATGGTGCGCTCGCCCCAATCTGGCGGATAAGAAAGTCCAATAGAATAACCGCTGCGATTATCTTTTTCGTACCCGTATTTCTTCAAAGTTCCGAAGAATTTACTTGCTACTTCACCACAGGTGTTCCCTGGTTTAAACATCTCTAGAGTGACTTCAATACATTCATTGATTACTTTTTCAGCTTCTAAATAAGGTTGAGTAGGTTTACCTAAATATAGTGTTCGCGAACAAGGGCAATGATAACGGGCATGTGCCGCAGCAAGTTCTAAGAACATTCCTGAATCATTTCCAATAATTTCTGAATCCCATGTCATATGACTAGCCGCTGCCTCCTCACGTAATCCCAATAGAGGTACAATTGAAGTGTAATCACCATATTCACCATCAACACCAGAAATAGCTGAATGAGATATCTCGGCAGCTAATTCATTCTTGCGCATCTTAGGTGTCACAACCTGCATGATGTGTTCATATACGTTAGTAATGATTTTTCCAGCAGTGGAAATATATTCAATCTCTTGATCTGACTTAACCGAACGCAACCAGTTAACTAGAGCAGTGTTATCAGTAAAAGTCGAATCAGGTAAGCTTGCATATAATGATTCAGCAGCGCGTGCAGAAAAATAGTAATTATCTTTTTCGAGACCTATTTTTTTATTGTGTAGATTTCGTTCCTTTAAGATACCCGCCAAATATTCCATAGGGTGAATTTCAGGCGATTGTACGTAATGGTCAGGATAAGAAATAATATCATCGTCTTTAAGATCAGTCGTTAGTTTGGCTCCATTTGCATCAATGCCACGACCAAACCAAAACAATTCACCATCTGTACCAATCACTAAACATTGATGCACATAAAATGACCAACCGTCATAACCAGTTAACCAGTTCATATTGGCGGGGTCATACACGATTAGTAAATCAATACCTTTGGATTGCATTGATTCACGAGTAACTTTTTGACGACTAAGGTATTCATCCTTAGTGAAACGTCTGCGTCCTTCTTTCATCTTGATCCATCCTACAAATTAAAATCTATAACAGAAGGTTAGACCATTATTTAATTTAAATTAAAAATAAATGCTTAGTTAAGTATTCTTTGATTGGATAAATTATTTATTTTTAGCAAGAACATAGGGTGATAATGATAATCGAATGTAAAAGTACCTAAAAGTAGGGGGGTGTCTAATAAATTTTTAACAAAGAAACGCCAACCTTTGTGCATTTAAGTAATTCAGGCTCATCAAGGATTAGTTGATTGTAGGAAATAAAAAGCAGAAACAACTTAGACGAAGTAATCAGAAAAACAGCAATAAAATTAAAGTAGTTAAAACAATAACACCCATAATAATCAAAAAACTACCAATACGAGACTTAGTACTTTCTTCTTTGATGTTATCAACTGCTTTATTGCGCAACTTAGTGATATGTTTTTCAATAGGAAGGCCTTCTAACTTACCTTTATAAGATGCAACTCCACCTTTAACATTGATTAATGGAATCAGTAAATCGATGTTTGCTCTAGCGACTAAAGCATTTTGTGTGGGCGAAAAGTAATCTACATGTTTTTTATCGACACGTTTAAAAAAGTCATCTCGGCAGGTTTCGTGCATTGCTAAATAACTTTCCTTGAGCATATCACGATTACGCTTTAATGAAATTTGTAGCTCATTTAAGGAGGCACTATTAGCTGGTTTCATAACACGCACTAAGTAATCTTCACCCTTTATATTGACCTTAACGCTACCCGCAGGAGCATTATTCGACTCGTAATAATGTTCTTCATCCATAGTATTACTCGGCACTCAAGATAAGTTCACACAAGTTTGACTGACTAAAGGCATAGCGGCATCATCTACTCTAACTGCTGTTAGCTGACGCCCCCAAACACAACCCGTATCGAGAGCCGTGACATTGTCATCATGGTAATAGCCTAAGCTCGACCAATGCCCAAATATTATACGTAATGGAATAGGTTTTCGTTCTTTTAATAAAAACCAAGGTATTTGTTTGGTCGAGCCGGGCTTTTTTATTTTTGGTACGCCGTTTAATTTAAAATCTAAAGAACCATCTTTGACATTACAATAACGCATACGCATAAAGGCATTCAAAATATAACGGTGACGATCATACGATTTTAAATCATCGTTCCATAAATTGGGTTTGTTACCATAGACTGCTGCCAACCACTCACCAGCATTGTCACCACGCAAAGGAACTTCGATTTCTTTAGCAAAAGAAATAGCTTGATCGAGTTTCCATTGAGGAGAAATTCCCGCATGCGCCATACAAACACCTAAAGCTTCATCCACATGAAAAACCGGTTGATTTCTAAGCCAATCTACAAGCTCTTCACAATGCTTGGAGTGTAGAAATTTCTTTAACGTAGGACTCTTTGGGATAGCACCATAATGCATGGCGATTAAACTGATATCATGATTTCCCAACACTGTAATAGCAGAGTCACCAAGACTTTTTACAAATTTGACAGTTTTTAAAGACTTCTTACCACGATTAACTAGATCACCCACAAACCAGAGTTGGTCATTTTCAGGTGTGAAGTTGAGCTTTTCTAGCAAATATCGCAATGAGTCATAGCAGCCTTGAATATCACCAATTGCGTATATAGCCATTTATTTAAAAACACTAAATTCTTAGAAGTTTGAATATTACATTCTTTTCAGATAAAGCACACTATCGAGGGCTATTTAAGCTATTCGTTATTTTAATGATGGCCTTACTAACTCCCTTTTTGTAAAGCATTGCGCTATTATTATTTGTTTACCCCAGCAGAGAACTGTAATGAAACTAATCACCGCTATTATTAAGCCTTTTAAATTGGATGATGTAAGAGAAGCTTTGTCAGAGATAGGTATTCAAGGACTTACTGTTACCGAAGTGAAAGGCTTTGGGCGACAAAAAGGTCATACTGAGTTATATCGCGGTGCTGAATATATAGTTGATTTCTTACCAAAAGTTAAAATTGAGACCGCAGTTTCAAATGATATTTTAGACCAAGCGATTGATACAATAATCAAAGCAGCGAATACAGGCAAAATTGGGGATGGAAAAATATTTGTTCAAAACATAGAACAAACTATACGTATCCGTACTGGAGAGACCGGACCTGAAGCGCTTTAATAAGAAAGACTCTAATCTAATAACACTTAC
The DNA here is from genome assembly GCA_938041705.1 of uncultured Cocleimonas sp. Taxonomy (GTDB): domain Bacteria; phylum Pseudomonadota; class Gammaproteobacteria; order Thiotrichales; family Thiotrichaceae; genus Cocleimonas. The sequence goes on from CALISP010000028.1 coordinate 4,879, forward strand.
TTTAATTCAGCAAACAACAGTCATTTCAATTTTATGAATAATATTACAATCAAAAATAATTCTCTCTTAATTAAATTTTCATCTCTACTTTTACTACTCTGCCTTCCATTTATTACTCAAGCTGAGGAATTAAATGGCGCTAATACTGCCTGGATTTTGACTTCAACTGCCCTGGTATTATTTATGACATTACCAGGTCTTGCGCTATTTTATGGCGGATTGGTAGGTAAAAAGAACATCCTTTCAATATTAATGCAATGCTTCGCAATTGCAGGTATCGCCAGTATATTTTGGTTAGTAATTGGCTATAGCCTTGCTTTTAGTGAGGGTAATTCATTAATTGGTGGGTTAGATAAAGTTTTCTTTAGTGGTATTACTAAAGACTCATTATCGGGAGATATACCAGAAACTCTGTTTGCTTTATTTCAAATGACTTTTGCCATTATTACTCCAGCTCTGATTATTGGTGGCTTTGCAGAAAGAACTAAATTTTCAGCTGTTCTACTTTTCTCAATACTTTGGTTGCTATTTGTTTATGCACCTATAACTCACTGGGTTTGGGGTGGTGGATGGTTGCAACAAATGGGTTTACTCGACTTTGCTGGAGGAACTGTAGTCCATATTACCGCAGGTGTCGCAGCACTTGTTGCTGCAATTGTTATAGGGCCTCGTAAAAATTTCGGCAAGTCTGCAACTCCTCCACATAACATGACTATGACAATTACTGGTGCTGGAATGTTATGGGTAGGTTGGTTTGGCTTTAACGGCGGTAGTGCACTTGCAGCAAATGGTGATGCCGCAATGGCAATGCTAGTTACACACATATCTGCAGCTACTGGAGCTATTACTTGGATGATCTATGAATGGATTAAATTTGGAAAGCCTACTGCATTAGGAACAGTGACTGGGCTAATCGCAGGCTTAGGGACTATTACACCTGCATCTGGTTTTGTTGGTCCTGCTGGAGCATTAGTTATTGGTTTTGTAGCAGGTGTAGTCTGTTTTAATGCAGTAATAATAATCAAACAGAAATTCAAAATAGATGATTCCTTAGATGTTTTCCCAGTGCATGGTGTCGGTGGGATTCTTGGCACACTATTAGCATCAGTTTTTGCCTCTACAGAACTTGGGATATTCAGTGGTCATGGTTTTGCTGAAGGAGTTACATCAATTGGACAACAGTTTGGTATTCAAGCAATTGGGGTAATATCAACGTTTTTCTATACAGCCATCGTATCTTATCTTTTATTCAAGTTTGTCGGTCTAATGACAAATGGTTTACGAGTTGATATTGATCAAGAGACACAAGGGCTTGATATTACTGATCATGAAGAACGTGGTTATGAACTTTAAAAACACTCTGCATCCTTATTATTAATGGATACCATTTTATGACAAAATTTTGTCTTATATTGACTTGGTACTCTTAACTATTCCTATAAAGTACAGCCACTTATCTGAAGAATGCCCAATTAGAATTCAATTGTGATCTAATTGGGTGATAATAATTAATGGGATTTTTCTATACCAACATTTATAGTCATAATAAATGACATGACTGTTGTTTTAGAATTTGATTAATATGAATAATCATAAAAATAATAGTGGTTTTACTCTAATTGAGTTGATGGTGACCGTTGCAATCGTTGGGATTTTTGCCTCAATTGCTCTACCTAGCTTTTCAAACTTGATCGAAAGTAATCGCATTAGTACCGCAACGAACGAACTAGTTTCTAATCTACACTTTGCTAGAAGTGAAGCACTTAAAAGAAGAAATACCGTTACTGTTTGCCCAAGCTCTAATCAAGAAAGTTGCAATAATAACTCTGATTTCTCCACCGGATGGATAGTATTTGTCGATTGTGACGATGATATTGTACCTGATGAAGCTATAGCAGATTGTGGACCCAATAATACCGAAGAAATACTTAAAGTCGGTGATGGGTTTGATTCAGTTTATATGAATAATACCTCAGTAAACAAAATATCATTTGGTTTCTCTGGAAGACTAAATGGAATTGCATCTACCTTCGAAATTGGTAAAGATAGCGGAACACTAAAGAAAACTGTAGCTTTATCTAGAGTTGGTCGAGTTAAAGCAGTAACTTTGCCTCATTAAGATTCATTTATAAAAATGTAACTTACAAACACTAGTCTATCTTTCTTAATGCCTTTGGCAAAACAAAAGAAACATGCTCTAAAATACCTTGATTATCAGGCATGATTTCTGCTCCGAGACTTGCAAGCTTTTCATTAACTTGCTCTACCAGTATTTCTGGGGCCGAAGCTCCTGCCGTAACACCAATGTTATTTATATTTCCACTAAACCAGCTCTCATCGATATCATCAGCCCCATCAATTAAATAGGCTGGGGTTCCTCGCTTTTCAGCAAGCTCTTTAAGTCTATTTGAATTTGAGCTATTTGGTGAACCAACCACTAGAACTATATCACTCTCATCTGCTAATTTTTTTAAAGCATCTTGACGGTTTTGAGTCGCATAGCAAATATCATCTTTTTTTGGACCTACAATGCTTGGGTACTTTTCTCGTAACGCTCCGATGATAATGGCCGTATCATCCATAGATAAAGTTGTTTGCGTCACAAACCCTAATTTATCTGGATTTTGTACTTCCAAGGCACTTACTTCAGCTGGTGAATCTACCCGGTAAATATCTCCTCCAAACTTTTTATTATATTGACCCATTGTTCCCTCAACTTCAGGGTGTCCTTTATGGCCAATCAAAATAGTTTCTCTACCTTCTTTGCTATAACGTAAAACTTCCATATGTACTTTAGTGACCAGAGGACAAGTAGCGTCGAATACGTTCAAACCACGTTCTCTAGCTTTATCTTGAACTGCTCGGGAAACACCGTGTGCACTGAAAATTACAGTCGCATCATCAGGGACTTCATCTAATTCGTTTACAAATATTGCACCCTTGTCTCTTAAGTTATTGACCACAAAACGATTGTGAACAACTTCATGCCTTACATAAATTGGCGCACCCAAAAGTTCGATCGCACGGTCAACTATTTCAATAGCACGATCAACACCAGCACAAAATCCACGAGGGTTAGCAAGAGTGACTTTCATAACAATTTTCTTAAAGATAAAAGATTAATTGTAACAACTGTAGGGCTACATTTGTTAAAATTTGTTGATGTGATTAATCGTTGTTAATAAATTAAGGGATTAAATGAATATTTTACTCATTGGTAGTGGCGGAAGAGAACATGCCTTAGCCTGGAAATTAGCCAAAACATCTAAAGTTGATACCGTGTTTGTAGCCCCTGGAAATGCAGGTACGGAGTTAGAGAACAAAGTTGAAAACGTTGATATTAATGCAGAAGATATTCATGGCTTACTAAAGTTCGCACTTGAAAATGCTATCGATTTAACAGTAGTAGGTCCAGAAGCTCCTCTGGTTGAGGGTATTGTCGATTTATTTGAAGCGAACAGTTTAAAGTGTTTTGGGCCTAGCAAAGGAGCATCGCAACTAGAAGGCTCTAAAGCATTTTCTAAAGACTTTTTTGCACGTCATAATATTCCAACCGCTAAGTATGCCAATTTCACTGATATTGATGAGGCTATTGCTTATATTGAACAAGAAGGTGCACCTATTGTTGTAAAAGCAGATGGTCTCGCTGCCGGAAAAGGAGTAATTTTGGCCGACACTACTGTTGAAGCTATCACTGCGGTCAAAGATATGTTGGCTGGCAATAGCTTTGGAGAAGCAGGACACAGAGTGGTAATAGAAGAATTCTTAACGGGTGAAGAAGCCAGTATTATTGTAATCGCTGATGGCAAAAACTACTTACCAATGGCCACATCACAAGATCATAAAGCTAGAGACAATGGCGACAAAGGACCTAATACAGGGGGCATGGGTGCCTATTCTCCTGCACCTGTTGTTACACCTGATATCAGTAAGAAAATAATGCAGGATGTTATAGAGCCAACAATTAAAGGCATGGCTGATGAAGGTCATCCATTTACTGGTTTTTTATATGCTGGAGTCATGATAGATGACAATGGAAATTCTAAAGTTTTAGAGTATAACGTACGCTTTGGTGACCCAGAAACTCAACCAATTATGATGCGATTACAATCTGACTTAGTTAGCCTCTTAGAAGCTGCCTTGGATAAACGTTTAGACCAAGAAACAATTCAATGGGATGAACGTTCTGCAGTTGGAGTAGTTTTAGCAGCTGGTGGTTATCCAGATGCTTATAAAAAGGGTGAAGTCATTTCTGACATTCCTAATGAAACTGATTCTAGTAAGACCTTTCATGCAGGAACAAAACTTGATAAAGACAACATCGTTACAAATGGTGGAAGAGTTTTATGTGCTGTCGGTTTAGGTACTAATGCCACTGATGCGCAAAAAAGCGCTTATGCTTTAACTAGTAGAATTCATTGGGATAATTGTTATTATCGAACTGACATTGCATATAGAGCGGTAAATAGAGAACAAAATTAACATTAATGAATGTCTTTTAAATTCATTCTGATATTACAGAATCATGTTAAAACTGAAGCCATTGCATCTTATTTGTTTTTTGATACGTAATTTTAGCTGCTAACCATTTATTTAGTTAGCAGTAAAAACCAAGTAATTACGTTAATAATTAAATAAGGAGATAAATATGAACTCAGTATCAAAAATGTCAGGAATCGCTCTTGCATCTGCAGCCGCAACTTTACTATTGGCAGGTTGTTCAGCTGGATCAAGTGGAAAAACAGCAGCACCTACTGCAGCTAAACAAGTTGCTAACGTTAAGTGTTCTGGTATCAATTCATGTAAAGGCACAAGTGCCTGCGCTACTGCAACATCATCGTGTAAAGGTCAAAACTCTTGTAAAGGTCAAGGTTGGGTAGCGGCTACAGCAACTGATTGCGCAGCTAAAGGCGGAACAGCTTCTGGTAAAGTTTAATTAATAAGTATTAATTAATTTTAAGCGTCCGAAACAGTTATATATTCTCGGGCGCTTTTTTGTACTGGGTTTTAAAATGAAATATTCACCTCTCGGCTTTGGTTTAGGTCTCCGAAAAGAACATTATCACGATATCTTAGACTCACCATCAGATAAACAACCCGATATTGATTGGTTTGAAATACTCACTGAAAACTATCTGGTAGAAGGTGGAAAACCACTCTATTTTCTTGATCAAATTTGCGAGCGTTATCCCGTCGTAATGCACGGTGTATCAATGTCTATTGGAAGCACCGATCCTATTGATACAAATTATTTAAGCCAAGTAAAACAGCTAGCCGGGCGTACTAATGCCCATTGGATTTCAGATCACTTATGTTTTACAGGTTTAGATGGCGTAAATGCACATGACCTTTTACCTTTACCCTATACAGAAGAAACCATTAAATTTGTCGCTAACAAAATTAAACAAACCCAAGACTTTTTAGGCCGTCGCATTTTAATTGAGAACGTATCAAGCTATATCACATATAAACAATCAGGCATGACTGAATGGGAGTTCGTGACTGCAATCTCCGAAGAATCGGATAGTTTGATGCTGTTAGATATTAATAATATTTTTGTCAGTGCCTTCAACCATGGCTTTGACCCAATAGAATATCTAGATGGAGTACCTGCACATCGCGTACAGCAACATCATCTTGCAGGACATACACAATATGATGATTACATCATAGATACTCATGATAATAATGTAGTTGATGGCGTTTGGAACCTTTACGCTGAAGCGGTAAAACGCTTTGATGATGTATCAACAATGATAGAGCGTGATGATAATATTCCAGAACTATCAGAAATCATGAAAGAGTTACAAATGGCACGTGATATATATGCTGTAACCAAAGATAAGTCATCACAAGTAACGAATCAAATTACTAGTAAAAGTAACGATAGTGTCTGAATTACATAGAATCCAACAAAACATGATGGCCTTTTTGCTAAGCAAAGATAAGGGTATTGAATCCGATGTAGTAAATACCAAAACCATCAATGCCAAACAACGTTTGAGTATTTACGGCGATGGATATGGGTATAGGCTTCACGATGCTTTGTCTGAAAACTATCCTGCGGTACACACTTTATTGGGTGATCATGATTTTTTCAAGATTGCTTATGAATATATAGATCGATTCCCGTCACAGCACTTTTCGCTTCGGTTTCTAGGATCTAAACTAGAGGAATTTCTTAATGAAAATTATTCTAATGAGCCTTATTATGCTGAAATGGCTCGCTTTGAATGGGCTTTGAGAAAGGCCTTTGATGCTACAAATCAAGATCCATTAGAAGTAAAAGCTTTACAAGAGATACCTATAGAGAATTGGGGTGACTTACAATTTACGTTCCATCAATCAGTTTCACGAATGGATCTACACTGGAACACCCCACAACTATGGGCTGCAATTGATGCTGAAAGCGACCCTATACCACCTGAGAAACTAGAATACCCTCACGCTTGGTTAACCTGGCGCCATGGATTGATCAATCATTATCGTTCATTAGATGTTGACGAAGGCTGGGCGCTAGATTCTGCAATGTCTGGAGGAAGTTTTGAAAACCTATGTGAAGGAATTTGTGAATGGATAGATGAAGAACATGCGCCTGCAAGAATAGCGGGCTTTTTAGGTAATTGGATTAACGAAGGTTTATTGGTAAATTTAAAGTACGATTAATATGCACTTAAAGAAATAGTCATAAAGTAGGGAGGTTTCTTTTATCACTATTCAAATACACTTTACTTATTAAAAATACTGCAATAAATATAGAACCAATAAAACCGTATAAATGAGCATCATTTGCCACAGGAATTCCGATCATCTCTGCGCTTGCTTGACTGCCACCTGCAAAATAATCCCAAAGTATTTTACCAGCAATCAATATAGCAACCGCAACACCAGTAAAAATATCACTTGCCAAAATAGCTCCTACTGCAGCAACAAAATATAAACCATATAGAACCCCTGAAAAGCCGTAGTATCCGTTTAACTCCGGTGTAAAGTAATAAAGACCAATACCTACAACGCATGCTAAAAAAACAATAGAAAAAATGAATGTTCTGGAAGTTAGAGTGTCAATAAAGAGCAACATAAGAATAAATATACCGCTCAGATTAAGCAAAAGGTGCGGAATATTTGAATGAGTGAAGTTTCCGGTAAATATTTTCCACCATTGACCTTGGTTTATATCATCACGGTTAAAAAATAAATCACTCTGAAACCATTGACCAACAATAAGAATGACGGTAATTATTAGAACACTTATGAGTAAAATTTTATTATGTTGTAGTGATTTTAAAATGGTCATATCTCGTATAAATGATCTCTTATCAAACGTGTAACAAAATAGAGTAAACGTTGACTAAAGAATATGGCAAAATAAGTAAATTAAATACTGTTATTGTTTTAACATCAATACATGCAAGATAACATCTTATATGTTTAAAAATTAGTACATTAATCTAACAACGTCATATAACGTTAAAATTAATGTAATGTGTTATTAAAGAGGCAAAAATGAATAGAACTAAACAAATTACAATCCCACTTCTTAAGCAAAAAGGTTTCACTCTGCTAGAGGTAATGGTGGTTGTAGTTATTATAGCTG
>CALISP010000029.1 GCA_938041705.1 uncultured Cocleimonas sp.
CTATGTTCAACCATTGTATAGCTAAGGCTAAAAGATGGTTTTAAGGAGCTGTATATCTTTCTAAGGTAATACTTACTTATGGTGTTTCAATACTGAATTAAATATATTTTATTCTTTCCTACTTATTATTAATTATTAGCATTATGAAAGCTTGAGAATAAACTTCAATGAAGATAAAATTGCCGCCTGTTTTTGATACAGATTAAATTATTGTATTCATCAATACAGGCGCATAGCTCAGTTGGTTAGAGTATCGCCATGACATGGCGAGGGTCCTCGGTTCGAGTCCGAGTGTGCCTACCAAATTTAATAATTGTTTAAGTTGTTTATCATTGGTTCATCCTTGGTAAATAGTAAATAGACTAAAATACTTATATTTACACTAATAATTAATCATGTGACCTTTCGTATGGGTCACCACTGGAGATAAGATGCCTACGATTACTTTGCCTGATGGCAGTCAACGATCATTCGATCATGCAGTTTCTATTTTAGATGTAGCCAACGATATCGGCCCAGGCCTTGCTAAAGCAACGCTTGCAGGTGCCATTGATGGCAAGCAGTATGATGCTGCTCATTTGATAGAAGAAGATGCTAATTTAAGTATTATTACGACTAATAGCCCAGAAGGTGTTGATGTTATTCGTCATTCATCAGCTCACTTAATGGCTCAAGCAGTCAAGCAACTGTTTCCTAGTGCGCAAGTGACTATTGGTCCTGTGATTGAGGATGGTTTCTTTTATGATTTCGCTTACGAGCGTGCGTTTACACCAGAAGATGTTGAAGCTATAGAAAAGCGGATGCAGGAAATCATCAAACAGGATATTCCTCTAGAACGAAGTATTATGTCACGTGCCGATGCAGTTACTTTCTTTCGTGATATGGGTGAAGAGTATAAAGCTGAAATTATTGAAAGTATTCCTAGTGATGAAGATTTATCACTTTATAAACAAGGTGAATTCATTGATCTTTGCCGCGGTCCACACGTTCCTAGTACAGGTAAAATTCCCGCAATAAAATTGACTAAGTTGGCCGGCGCTTATTGGCGTGGTGATTCAAACAATGAGATGCTTCAGCGTATCTATGGTACTGCTTGGGAAAATAAGAAAGCACTGAAAGCTTATTTGCACCGTATTGAAGAAGCTGAAAAGCGTGACCACAGAAAAATAGGACGTAAGCTAGATTTATTCCATATTCAAGATGAAGCACCAGGACAAATCTTCTGGCACGACAAAGGCTGGACAATTTATCAAGTAATCGCAAATTACATTCGTGAACAACAAAGACTTCGTGATTATAAAGAAGTGAATACACCTGAGTTGGTTGATTTCTCGCTTTGGGAGCGTTCAGGACATGCTGCTAAATACAGTGAAGATATGTTCACTTTAGAGTCAGATGGTAAACAGTTCGCCTTAAAGCCTATGAATTGCCCATGTCATGTCCAAATTTTTAACCAAGGTTTGAAAAGTTACCGTGACTTACCTTTACGTATTGCAGAATTTGGTGCTTGTCATCGAAATGAAATGTCGGGTGCTTTGCATGGTTTAATGCGTGTTCGTGGCTTTGTTCAAGATGATGGTCATGTGTTTTGTACTGAAGAACAAATACAGCCAGAAGTGGCTGACTTTATCGACTTTCTACACGAAGTTTATAAAGACTTTGGTTTTGATGATGTTATCTATCGTTTATCAACAAGACCTGAAAATAGAGTAGGTAGTGAAGAAGATTGGGATAAAGCAGAAAAAGCTCTGGGTGATGCGCTTGATGCGAAAAAACTCGAATGGGAGGAGCTTCCAGGTGAGGGTGCTTTCTATGGTCCAAAAATTGAATTTTCATTAAAAGATAGTATTGGCCGAGTTTGGCAATTAGGGACGATTCAAGTTGATTTCTCTATGCCAGATAGGTTAGATGCAGAGTACGTAGCTGAGGATGGTTCAAGAAAAACTCCGGTGATGTTACATCGTGCAATATTAGGTTCTTTTGAACGATTTATTGGAATTTTAATTGAACATCACGAAGGTAGATTTCCGCTTTGGTTATCTCCACTACAAGCCGTTATTATGAATATTACGGATAAACAGTCCGATTTTGTCCAAAATGTTGAAAATAGACTGAAAAAAAGTGGTATTAGGGTATCAACGGACTTGAGAAATGAAAAGATAGGCTTTAAAATTCGCGAGCATACTTTACAACGAACACCTTACTTATTAGTGGTGGGAGATCGTGAAGTTGATAATGATTCAGTTGCTGTTAGAACACGTTCCGGTGAAGACTTAGGGATAATGACAGTAGATGAATTGATTGAAAAAATTTCGCAAGAAAATGCTAGTCGTGGTTTACTCGACTAGTTGTATATTTTAAATAAATTAATAATAGTTTTATAGAGGTTAAACAGTATCGCTAAACCAAAGAAGAATCGAGTCAATGACGAGATTAACATACCAGAAGTTAGACTCATCGATAAAGATGGCGAAAATGTAGGTGTTGTTAAAACTACTGAGGCGATGGAAAAAGCTGCAGTGGATTCATTAGATTTGGTTGAAATAGTTCCAACGGCTGAACCTCCGGTTTGCCGCATAATGGACTACGGTAAGTTTAAGTTCTCGCTAAGTAAGCAAAAAGGCGCAAACAAGAAAAAACAGAAAAAAACTCAGGTTAAAGAAATAAAGATGAGACCTGGAACCGATATTGGTGATTACAATATCAAATTAAAAAAACTCACTGAGTTTTTAGAAGAGGGTGATAAGACTAAAGTTACGATTCGATTTAGAGGTCGTGAAATGGCTCACCGAGAGTTAGGCATGGAAATGCTTAAGCGTGTAGAAAAAGATTTAGAAGAATACGGGACAGTAGAGCAGTTCCCTAAAATGGAAGGTCGCCAAATGATTATGGTGATTGGTCCGATTAAGAAAGTGAAGGGCGAAGCCTAATTTTAAAATATTAGATTTAGCTTCAACCTAGGTTTAAAAAGATTTATTCCATCCCTTAAGGAGAGGCACTCTTACAGGGATGTTTGTTAACTCAATCACAATATTTGTTTTGCAATGAGTGATATATTTGGAGATAAAAGATGCCTAAGATGAAAACCAACCGCGGTGCTGCAAAGCGTTTCCGCAAGCGTGCTAATGGCACGTTCAAGTGTAAGCAGTCGCATCTGCGCCACATCCTTACTAAAAAAAGCAGTAAACGTAAACGTCATTTACGCGCAACTGACGTAGTCGAAAAAGTCGACACGCCAATGGTTCGTAGAATGTTACCGTACGCTTAAGTTAATAACGCTTGATATAGAATTTAGAGGATTATAGAAAATGGCTAGAGTAAAACGCGGTGTTACAGCACGCGCAAAACACAAAAAAGTATTAAAGAAAGCAAAAGGTTATTACGGAGCACGAAGTCGTGTCTATCGTGTAGCAACACAGGCAGTTACTAAAGCAGGTCAATATGCTTATCGTGACCGTCGCCAAAAGAAACGTCAGTTCCGTCGTTTATGGATTGTACGTATAAATGCTGCGGCAAGAATGTTTGATCTTTCTTACAGTCGTTTTATGGATGGTTTAAATAAATCAAACATCGAAGTTGACCGTAAAATGCTTGCTGATTTAGCGGTAAATGATATTGATGCTTTTGGACAGTTAGCTGAGAAGGCAAAAGCTGCCCTAGCTTAGTTTACTGTTTAGTCTGCTTATTATTATCCTAGTTACTAGGTTTTAGTAACGTAGACTTAAAAAATGTAATTTAAAGCGAGGAAAGGCTATTGCCTTCCCTCGCTTTTTTTATGAATAAATATTTAGTTTGATCTGTAGTTCATTAGTCAGGCAAACAACATAATTAAAACCTATTCTTTGGAGACTTCAGTGAATAAACTGACAGAACTCATGCAACAAGCCCAAAACCAACTCGAAACTGCGAGTGGGTTGATAGAGCTTGATGAAATTCGTGTACATTATCTTGGGAAAAAAGGCTTAATAACTGACCAATTAAAGCAGTTAGGACAGTTACCAGCAGAAGAGCGCCGAGAAGCTGGTCAAGAAATTAATAAGGTTAAGCAGTCGATTGCCCTATTATTAAATGAACGTAAAGACGTTCTCGAAGAATTTGTATTAAATGAGCGCTTACAGAATGAAAGTGTTGATGTCAGTTTACCTGGTCGTCAGATGGAAGCCGGTAGTTTGCATCCTGTAACACGAACGGCTAAACGAATTGAAGAAATATTTATGCAATTGGGGTTTGCAGTAGAGGTTGGTCCAGAAATTGAAGATGATTATCATAATTTTACTGCATTAAATATCCCTGATCATCACCCATCACGTGCATCTCACGATACGTTTTATTTTGATGATGGTACTTTATTACGCACGCATACTTCTCCAGTGCAGATTCGTACCATGGAAAACCAAGAACCACCTTTAAGAATAATTGCACCTGGACGAGTTTATCGCTGTGACTCTGACGTAACACATAGTCCAATGTTTCATCAAGTTGAAGGGTTGATGGTAGATAAGGATGTTACATTTTCTGATCTTAAAGGAATTCTCGAAGCCTTCTTCAAAGCTTTCTTCGAAGTTGAAGATTTACCAACACGTTTCCGTCCACATTATTTTCCTTTTACCGAACCTTCGGCTGAAACGGATATTCAATGTGTTCTTTGTAGTGGTAAAGGATGCCGAGTCTGTGGAAATACAGGTTGGATTGAAGTGATGGGATGCGGCATGGTTAATCCAGAAGTATTCCGACATGTTGGTATAGATCCAGAAGAATATACTGGGTTTGCATTTGGGTTTGGAATTGATCGATTGGCCATGTTGAGATATGGCATTGATGATTTACGTAAGTTGTTTGATAACGACGTTCGTTTCTTGAAGCAATTTGCATAAGGTTGATATAAGTCTATGAAAGTAAGTGAAAATTGGTTGCGTGAGTGGGTAGAGATTGATGCAACGACTGAAGAAATTGCGCATCAACTGATTATGTCAGGAACTGAGCTAGATGGAATCGATCCAGTTGCTTCAGCGTTTACTGATGTAAGAGTAGGACAGATTAAAAGTATTGAACAACATCCAGATGCAGATCGTTTGAAAGTTTGCCAGGTTGATATTGGTGAAGGTATTGGCGAAGAATTATTACAGATTGTTACCAATGCAACGGTTGAGTTAGAGCAAAAAGTACCAATAGCAATGATTGGTGCAATTCTTCCTAGTGCCGATGAGTCAGAAAAGCCGCTTAAGATCAAAAAAGGTAAACTACGCGGTATTGTATCGCATGGTATGTTCTGTGGTTCAGAAACTTTGGGTATGGGAGAAGCTGGTGAAGGTTTACTGGCGATTCCAACTGATGCAGAATTGGGTAAAAATCTGCGTGATATTTTCGACCTTGATGATGTTGTTCTTGATTTAGATGCAACTCCAAATCGTGCAGACTTATTATCGGTAGCTGGTATTTCTCGTGAGCTGGGCGTAATTATGCAAGCGCCAGTGAAAGCAATTGAAATACAACAAGCGACAGTTGATCACGATGAAACTTTTCCTGTAAAAATTACTGCTGATGATTTGTGTCATCGCTATGCTGGTAGAATTATTAAGGACTTAGATGTTAAAGCTAAGACTCCTAAGTGGATTGTAGATAAATTATTGCGTTCTGGAGTCAGAAGCCTAGGGCCTGTAGTCGATGTCACTAACTATGTCATGTTGGAACTTGGGCAGCCAATGCACGGTTTTGATTTTGATAAACTGAGCGGCGGTATCAATGTTAGAAGATCCGTTAAAGGTGAAAAACAAGCTCTACTCAATGGAACTACGGCAACGTTAAAGGCCGATACCTTGGTTATTTCTGATGATAAGCAAGCGCAAGGCCTTGCGGGCATCATGGGGGGCGAAGATAGTTCTGTTTCTGATGATACCAACAATATTTATTTAGAAAGTGCGTTCTTCGTACCTGAAAAAATCATGGGTAAGGCACGCCAATATGGTTTGCATACGGATTCATCTCATCGTTTTGAACGTGGTGTTTCACCTGATTTACAAGTCAATGCACTTGAGCGTGCGACTCAATTGATCACAGAAATTTGTGGTGGGAAAGTCGGGCCAATCACTGATGTATCAATTAATGATGATTTGCAAAAGCGTGGTGACATTCATTTTGAAGCACGTCGCATAAAGCGTCACTTAGGTATTGAGGTTGAAGCGACTCGTGTTGAAGATATTTTGACTCGTCTTGGTTGTAAATTATCTGTTTTAGATGGCTCAGAACAAGGCTGGACAGTAACGCCACCAATCTTTAGATTCGATTTGGCGACACCAGAAGACTTAGTGGAAGAAGTGGCGCGTATTTATGGCTACGATAATATTCCTGCACGTTTGAGACCTATGGAACCACGAATTGCCCGCAAAGAAGAAACCTTAGTAACTGATGATGAATTAAGAAATATTCTAGTCGCTCGTGGTTACCAAGAAGCGATTACTTATAGTTTCGTATCATCTGAGGTCGAGGCTCTATTAAGTCCCTCACAAGAGCAAATAAAGCTTTCTAATCCTATCTCAGAAGAGCTTGCAATCATGCGAAGTTCTCTTTGGTCTGGTCTTATTCCTGCTTTAGATAAAAATGTAAAACGTCAACAACCTCGGGTAAGGTTTTTTGAGACAGGTTTGAGTTTTTTAAAGACACAAGATGGTTTAACACAAAGAAAGAAAATTGCAGGTGCGATTACTGGTAATTTATATTCTGAAAATTGGAATAGTACATCTGAAGCTGTTGACTTTTACGATATTAAAGGAGATGTAGAAGCCTTATTGATATTGGCTAGTGGAAAAAGTTTTGAATTTGTTTCTTCTGATCATACTGCCTTACATCCTGGACAATCTGCAAATATTCTATCTGATGGAGAAATCGTCGGTGTTTGTGGTGCACTTCATCCAGCAATTGAAAAGAAGTTAGACCTTGATCAGCAAGTTTTTGTCTTTGAACTGGATATTGATTTAATTTCTCAGAAAAAATTACCAGAATATACTAAGCTTTCTCCATACCCTTCAATAAGGCGCGATCTAGCATTACTTGTGGAAAGTAAAATTAGTTATTCGCAAATCACTAAAGTGATAAATAAGCTTAATATAAAAGAGTTAATAGATTCTTTTGTTTTTGATGTCTATTCTGGGGTTAACGTAGATTCAGGGCAAAAAAGTATCGCTTTGAGCTTGATTTTTCAGGAGTTTTCGCGCACCCTAGAAGAGCAAGAAATTAGCAGTCATGTCGGGAAGATCATGGATGCACTCGAAAAAGAAACAGGGGCGGTTCTAAGATAAGATTCTGAATTCGATGGATTTGGCAGTGATTATCGACAATGGCGTGTTTGATATATTAAATAATAAATAATATATAAGATGTACCGGTGATATAAGGAAGGAGATTTACCAGAATGACATTGACTAAAGCAGGAATGGTCGAACATTTATTTGACGAATTAGGTTTAAATAAAAGAGAAGCTAAAGAACTCGTTGAAATGTTTTTTGAAGAAATACGAACTGCTTTAGAGCAAGGTCAAAACATAAAATTATCAGGTTTCGGTAATTTCATGCTTCGTGATAAAGCTCAGCGTCCTGGTCGTAACCCTAAGTCTGGTGAAGCAATTCCAGTAAGTGCACGTCGTGTAGTGACTTTCCGTCCTGGTCAAAAACTTAAACAAAGAGTGGAAAAGTATGCTGGAAGCATCGAACAATAAAGAATTACCAGCAATACCTAGTAAGCGCTACTTTACTATTGGTGAAGTAAGTACTCTTTGTGGGGTTAAAGCTCATGTTTTAAGGTATTGGGAACAAGAATTTCCAAATCTAAAGCCTATGAAGCGTCGTGGTAATCGTCGTTATTATCAAAGAGATGATGTTTTATTAATTCGTCAGATTAGAAGTTTGTTGCACGAGCAGGGTTATACTATAAACGGTGCTCGTCAAAAATTATCAGGTGTTGAAGCTGACGATGACAGCAGTAAGTCTAGTCAGTTATCACGTCAATTGATTTCTGAGCTTGAAGAGATATTGAAAGTACTTAAGGCATAACTATCGTTATTAGTTTTATACTATGAACTAAAAATAAGCAGTAACTACCTGATAGTAAATATTAGTTTCTATTAAGTCTAACAAAGACACACACCCCTACTTTTTGATGCTTCTTATCAATAAGTGATCTAACTAAGCTTTTATTTATCTTTTGGAAAAGAGAAGTTTCGTGGCAGATAAAAAATACGTTGTCTCTCAAAAAAGTACTCTTCTATTTTCTCAGCTTCTACATAGCATTCAGCTCGATCAATTTCAGAAAGTAATTTCTTAGAAGTAAAATCAAATTCTTTGATATCTTGGGTGTTGAATTCAGCTAACCAATGAGATTTATCAATTTTTATTAATGATTTCGATGATAACCCTTCGTCTATATACGACCATCTACCACGTAAATGATTCTTTGCTAATGATATATTTTGGGGTGAAGGGTTTATTAAATCTTGGTTTTCAGGGTAGAAAAGTCTTCCTTTAACAATACAATGCTTCTCATCAATGGTATGAGGAAAGTATTGTTTAATTTGATCAGGGTATTTATTACTCAATTGAGTTTGATGGGTTCTTAAATGATCAATTTTTTTTCCAAGTTGATCGATAATAGTTGTACCGAACCAGCGATAAGCATCCGTTAAAGGATTGCTACCTAAATAAAATTTTACTGCAACTTCAAGATGAATGATTTTACCTGTTGCTAATTCTTCAATAATGAAGTCAAGCTCACCATAGGTATGTTTATCTTGAATAATCTGGATGTTACTGAGTTTTTTTTCGTAGTTAGGACTAATTGCTAACCAAAAGCTAATTAAGCCTTCAAATACAGATCCTAGCTTCTTGTTTTTTAAATTAACTAAATGATCAATTAAAGGTTTAGGTTGTTGATCTATTTTAGTTAACCCGTCAACACAGTCATTAAACTCAGATAAACATTCTTCATGATTCCACCAATGAACGTCATCAATAAACCCAGATACTAGAGGAGGGCTAACAATTACCCATGCTAAATCCCGAACACACCGATGCTTAAACTGATTGATTAAAGCTGTGTGAGAAAAATCCATTGTCTAGGTTTTTTGCCAACACAAAATACGATTGTTAGCGGCCATTTCAATATCATGTATGAGTACCAAGTGGTTTTCATTAGCTAACTGATCTAATGCTTCAAAATCTCTGATGCCGCTATTTGAATCTCGCATTTTTAACCATTGATCAAAGTCAGCATTGCTCTGACTTGTATAGTTTTGATTATAATTAAATGGTCCATATAGTAAGAATAGACCATCTTTTTTAAGTAGTTTTGTACCGTAGTTAAAGTAGTCTATGACATTATTCCAAGCCATAATGTGAATCGCATTTGCCGAAAAGAGAACATCAATATATTTTTTACAATCTTGTTTTGGCCATGTGTCTTTACTTACATCTAAGCATATAGGTTTAACAGTATTATCAAGCCTAGCATCGCTCAACCATTGGTTAATACCTTGATGGTATTGTTTTTGATCACTCGTTTGCCAAGTTATATGGGGCAGTTTTTTTGCAAAATAGACAGCATGTTGTCCCGTACCACTACCAATTTCTAAAACATGTTGTTTATCAGTAAGCAGCTTCTGAAGCACTTCACATATTTCTTCTTGATTTTGAATACAGGATTCTGAAAAAGGCTTCATTCACCACTCTCCATATCTTTGTTCGTTTGTTGATCTTTATAGGGTGATTTTAAGGACCTCATATAAGCATCAATATTATTGCGCTCATGTTTAATAAAGTTATCGACTGATTCTTTAAAGGGAGAGCTGTTCAACCAATGACTAGAGCGAGTTAACGTCGGAACAAATCCACGAGCGATTTTGTGCTGTCCCTGAGCACCAGGTTCAAAATGTTGAAGTTTATTAGCAATACAGTATTCAATACCTTGATAGTAGCAAGCTTCAAAA
>CALISP010000030.1 GCA_938041705.1 uncultured Cocleimonas sp.
CCAACAACAACGCGTTGCAACATGTCGTGCTTTACTAGGAGCGCCTGAATTAATCATTGCCGATGAACCCACATCCGCCTTAGACAGAAAAAATAGTGATAACTTCTTGCAGTTATTGTTTAAAGAAGCCGATGCACACGACAGCACGATTATCTTTGTTAGCCATGACGAACATACGGCAAAACACTTTTCACGCGTTGTAGAATTGACTGACATCAATCAAGCGAAAGCGCCATTGGTTAAAGCACCATGAAAACACTCTTCGTCTTAACATTGAAAAGTGCATGGGCGCGTAAAACAAACTTATCCTTGGCAGTATTGTCTATTGCGGTGAGTTTAACGCTGTTACTCGGTGTTGATATCGTGCGTAAACAAGCAAAAAATAGTTTTTTAAATACTATATCTCAAACGGATTTAATCGTCGGTGCGCGTTCTGGGCCAATGAATCTATTGTTGTATAGCGTATTTCGAATTGGTAATGCGACCAACAATATATCTTATGATTCTTATGAAAAAATCAGCGCAGACCCAAAGGTGAAATGGACAATACCGCTGTCATTGGGTGATTCGCATCGCGGTTTTAGGGTGTTAGGGACTAATCAAGATTACTTCAAATACTTTCGCTACGCCGATAAGCGTTCATTAGCCTTTACCCAAGGCGAAGCTTTCAGTGATTTATACGATGCTGTCATCGGCAGAGAGGTCGCGAAAAAACTAGGCTACAAAATTGGCGATGTTATAACGCTCTCTCACGGAACCATCTCAACCGATTTTGCCGCACATGACGATAAGCCATTTAGAATATCGGGCATTTTGGCTGCCACAGGTACACCTGTCGACAGAAGCGTGCATGTTTCTCTTGAAGCCATCGAAGCAATACATCTTGATTGGAGGGCAGGATCGCGTTCAGCATTAGAGATTGATGCAGAAAAAGCACGACGCTTTGGGCTAAAGCCAAAAACAGTGACCGCTTTTATGGTGGGTTTAAATAAACGCACTCAAACATTCGTAGTCCAACGTAAAATAAATGAATACACGCAAGAACCTTTGTTAGCGATTATTCCGGGTAGCACCTTAACCAATTTGTGGCGAACTTTAGGTCAATTTGAAAAGATATTGCTGGGTGTCTCACTGCTCGTATTACTGTCGGGTTTGCTCAGTATGTTGATTATGCTGTTATCCACCTTAAACGAACGCCGCCGCGAAATGGCGATACTCAGAGCTGTCGGCGCACATGCTTATCAAGTCATCTTGTTATTTATAGTCGAGACATTTTTGATATTAGTTGCGGGCACGGTGCTTGCTTTAGGGCTGTTGTACAGTTTATTGTTTATCCTGAAACCGATTTTGCTAGATCAATACGGCTTCTCAATAAACATTGTATGGCTAGACAATGAGCAACTCGTGATTATTTTATTTATATACATTATCGGCATATTATTCAGCCTAGTGCCTGGAATAATTGCTTATAAAAACTCCTTACAAGACGGATTAACACTCAAATTCTAATGAAAATATTACGCACAATCTCACTGCTTTTAATCTTTGTTTTACTCGTAAGCGCTTGCGACAGTTCTAACAATAGCGCTAATAAGACTGATAACAGCAATAAGCTTAGTGATATCAAACAAACAGAAGATAAACCAAGCTCAGAACTTATCGGTAAAACGGTTGATGAATACCAAAAGATTGTAACCGAAGAAGATAAATCAACTAATTCAACCGAAGCTAACAATACTACTAAACCTAAAGAAGGAGATGTTGTTCCTTTAGACCAACCAGAAATTGTAGA
This sequence comes from uncultured Cocleimonas sp., assembly GCA_938041705.1. Lineage (GTDB taxonomy): Bacteria > Pseudomonadota > Gammaproteobacteria > Thiotrichales > Thiotrichaceae > Cocleimonas. The sequence continues at coordinate 1,793 of CALISP010000030.1, forward strand.
AGGTTTCAGGCCCTTAAAATGGGAAGGGCTAATTGCACCAGGTTTTGATGCAGATTCTATTATAAAAAAATACGATCCAATCATTAAAACATTGGAAGAGGGTAGTGAAGAAGCCAATAAGCTCTACGAAAAAATGCAAGCTGAATACAATAAAGCGCCGGCCAATCAATCTCTAGTCAACAAGAAAGTATCCATACCCGGTTTTATCGCACCACTTGAGCAAAAAAATGGCATCATTTCTGAATTCCTACTAGTCCCATACTTTGGTGCTTGTATTCACTCACCTGCACCACCTGCTAATCAAACCGTGCACGTAAAAGTAGCTAGTAAATATGGTATTAGCGTAGACGATGCCTATGATCCAATTTGGGTATCGGGTGAGTTGTTAATTGATAAAAAAACTACTGATATAGGAACGGCTAGTTATAAGGTTGAAGAGGCCAAGATAACGAAATACGATGTAGAGAATTAAATCAATATCAATGTACTTATTATATTAAAAAAGACACCCCCTTTTTTGTATTTTTTGTTAAGTTAAAACAACTGGAAAACAGTGGGTATAGCTCATATAAGTCTTGGCGATATACATAAAAATTGATAGTGTTGTAGACAGTGTGCATTTGGAGCGCCTCCCGTCCGCGGCAAGGGATTATCCCACCATTGATTTACCAACTGATATCAGCCTCTTTTCAGCCTGTTATCGCGGACTCGGGCACATATGAAAGGAGGTCTCCTTGACCATTTCACTACCATCTAATCCCGATATTAATCTGTTAAAAAAACAGGCTAAAAAACTACTCAAGCAATACCGAGAAATTTGTGCAGATGCTATTGCCAGTGTCGAATCATTGCACCCTAAACCTGAATCTTTTAAGAACTTACGAGACGCCCAACTGGTCGTTGCCCGTAACTTTGGTTTTGTGGATTGGGCTGCTTTAAGTGATGCTGTTGCAGTCGCTAATTATGGCGCAAAATCATTGGCTG
>CALISP010000031.1 GCA_938041705.1 uncultured Cocleimonas sp.
AGATCTATTCTCAATAGAAATATCCCAATCAAATTGATCACATAATCTTTTAACAATTGCTAAACCTATTCCTTCACCTGCCTGATTTAAACCTCTGCCACGGACGTGACGTTCAAATAATCTTGGTAATAAATCATCTGGAATACCTATTCCGGTATCAGATACACAGACTTGGTTTCCCGATACTGTTATCGCTATATCACCCTGTTCAGTGTACTTAATAGCATTACCCAAAATATTTCCAATGATTATTTCTAAGGCCTTTTTATGTGTATTGACGTGTAAATCATTTTCTACATTAATTGATAGTTGCACTTTGGAAGAATCAATCATAGAACTACATTTAATTACTTCCGCTTCTATAGCTTCAACTACATTTGTCAAACCCTTGTCATTATGAGGCTGTTGCTCTCTGGCTAATAGAAAAAAAGCAGAAATGAGGTCATTCATATCGGCGCAAGCGCGACGAATCATTTTTACACGTTCTGATCCCTTGCTTGAAATTTTCGATTCTGTTTCCAAAAATTGCGCAGCACCATCTATGATGGTCATTGGTGTGCGCAACTCATGGCTAATATCTGCAGTAAATTGACGCTCTCTTTCAACAAAAATATCAATACGTTTGGCATATTCATCTAATGCTTCTGCAAGTTCTTTGGTATCACCACTTAAGTTTTTATTGGCAAAATCTAATGATAAATTATCAGGGCCAGATTTTCGTAGGTTACGAGCAAGGTTGAGTATGGGTGATGCAGCACGCCAAGTTAATCTATAAGCTATCCAGCTACTGGTATATATTAATATCAATAAAATACTCATTGGTATTAATCCAAAGACACCAACCAAACGATCTATATTTGCTCCTTCAAAAATTAGATACAGACGATTATTGTCAAAGTCACGAACATATACAGGAACAGGAACATCTCGTCCTGTAATTTTCATTTTGGGATAAAGTCCTGGAGTCAGATCTTTAATCTCATCAGGAAGAACTGGCGGAGGATTAGAATTCGACAAATAACCTATTAAATTTCTTGTCCTAGGTAATGGGAAAGTTTTATCTAATTTATAATGCGAAATGAAGGCATCTGCTTCTAATTCCATTGCTTGTTTAACTAAGCTTTTCTCAAGAATCCATGTAATGGTAAATATACTGACGAGTACGGCGAATACTATAAACAGGGTTTGTAATAGCCATTGTTTTGAAATTATCTTTTTTAAATCAAAGCCTGAAAGCATTATACTTCTTCGTCATAGAGTCGATAACCCACACTATGAATAGTGTGTAAGAGTTTATTATCAAAGGGTTTATCAATGGATTGCCTAATGGCTGAAAGATGTGTTCTCAAAGCATCACTTTCTGTTAGATCATCGCCCCAAATATACGTTTCTATTTCTCGGCGCGAAACTACTCTATGTGTATTTTCCATTAGTAAACGTAAAATCTTAAGCCGAATAGAATTTAACTTAATTACATTATCATCTCGTTTTACTTCCAATGTTTCAAAGTTAAAGACAAGATCTGATACGCTAATAACGGATTGATTACTATTGAATGAACGTCTCCAAAGAGCTTGTACTCTTGCATAAACCTCTAATAAATCGAAAGGTTTAACTAAATAATCATCTGCACCTACATCAAAACCAAGCAACTTATCGTCCAACGAATCACGAGCTGTTAACATTAAGATGGGAGTAGTCGAATTAAGATCTTTTCTAAGTTTTTGGCATAAATCTATACCATCAATACCTGGTAATGCTAGGTCTAATAGAATCACATCATATTCATTCACCGTAACTAGATGCAAACCTGTTAATCCATCTGCAGCAAAATCAGCAATGTGACCTTTATCCGTAAAAAAGTCGATCAACAATGAAGCAATATCAGTATTATCTTCGACAATAAGAATACGGCCATGGAAATCGTTTAAGCTACTCATATATTTTCATATCCAAAATGAGCAAAGGAGAACAATTTCTCCCTTACTCAAAATCACCTTAACAAATGATTCAGTTAAGGTCTTCTACTAAACTGTAGTTTAATTCATTAAATTAATAATAATTTCTATCTAATTGTTAATATTACTAATTCTAGTTTCTACAGTTACTGCCCAAGACAAATAAAGTAAAGATTAATATTATTGTGTGTTATCAACATTCACAAATGGTGTAGATTCTAAGTCCGTTAGTATAGTAAGACCCACTAATGAAGCAGAATTAATATCATCAGCAGCAATTGCGATATATTCAACGCCATCCACTAAAGATAATGTACCTGAATCATAAACAACAGTTGTACTACCTGCTGGTGTTATACGAACTTTATAATCACCTGCTGGCACTTCCAGCTCTTCAGAAATAGTCTTAAAAGGTATATCTGCTAGTAAAGGGCTTGCCGGAAGTGCTGCATCTGGATCTGTAACGTAAACATCTACCGAAGGAGCTGCTGGAGAGCTATGAACAACTGTAATAGCAGCATTACCGCTAGCAGGTGCGTCAATATCATCTTCAATCACGAGAGGCTCAATATTAGCAACTGTATTGGCTGCAATTACTGTGTACTTCATGTCACGTGCTAGAGGGAGTGTTGCATCTATAACTGCAGTATCTGTATCTGCTACCAATACTTTTATATTTGTATCTCCTTCATCAACTGATAAAAAACCACTAGCCTGACGATAAGTAACGCCTGTTAAAGGCAATGTACTACCTACACTAATATCCACAGCTGGTGCATCCGGTGACAAATGAACTGCTCTTAATTGAGGATCGTGAGAATCATTTGAACTACCACCACAACCTATCAGTGCTAATGAAGAAACTAATACAACTGCTATCACTTTAAAACTTTTCATAATTAAACTCCCAAAATATATGTGAACAAAATGTTTCACTTTTTTAACTTTGCCATTGCAGACGTGAAATGAGTGCGAACAATATGTGAAAAAAATGCAAAATTTCGTGATATAAGTCATATTAAGTTAATAAATAACACCCCCCTACTTTTCACTATTTAATGGATTCATTTGGTACATAACTTTATTAATTATAAGAAAATGATTAAAAGTGAGAGGGTGTCTTTTATAAATGTACAGGCACAAAAAAGCCCAACAGAAGTTAGGCTTTTTAAATAAATCTAAAAACTATTTAGAGCGTTTAGTTTTTGTCTTGATCAACTATCTTGTTTTCTGTAATCCAAGGCATCATAGAACGTAATTGCGCTCCTACAATTTCAATACCATGCTCTGCATTCTTACGACGGTAGCCAGACATTGATGGGTAGTTTGCAGCACCTTCAGCAATGAACTGCTTTGCATACTCACCTGTTTGAATTCTGTGTAATGCTTCTTTCATCGCTAGACGAGATTCGTCATTGATTACTTTAGGTCCTGTTACATACTCGCCGTATTCTGCGTTGTTAGAGATTGAATAGTTCATGTTTGCAATACCGCCTTCAAACATAAGATCAACAATCAATTTAAGTTCATGTAGACACTCAAAATATGCCATCTCTGGCTCGTAACCTGCTTCAACTAGTGTTTCAAAACCAGCTTTAACTAATTCAACTGCACCACCACAAAGTACAGCTTGCTCACCAAATAAATCAGTTTCACACTCATCACGGAAAGTAGTCTCGATGATACCTGTACGGCCTCCACCAACACCTGACGCATAAGAAAGCGCGATATCTTTTGCTTTACCTGATGCATCTTGCTCAATTGCGATTAAATCTGGAACACCGCCACCACGAACAAACTCAGAACGTACTGTGTGCCCTGGAGCTTTAGGAGCAATCATGATCACGTCTAAGTCTTTACGCGGAACCACTTGATTGAATAGAATTGCAAAACCATGAGCAAACGCTAATACAGCACCTTGCTTAATGTTTGGCTCGATTTCATCACGATAAAGTTGAGATTGAAACTCATCTGGAGTCAAAATCATTACAACGTCAGCTTCTGCAACTGCTGATGGCACGTCAGCAGTTTTTAGGCCGTAACCTTCTGCTTTAGCAATTGAAGATGAACCTGGACGTAAACCTACAGTTACATCAACGCCAGAATCTTTTAGGTTTGCTGCATGTGCATGGCCTTGTGAACCAAAACCGATGATGGCAACTTTTAAGCCTTGGATGATAGATAGATCACAGTCTTTATCGTAATAGATATTCATTATATTTTCCTAATAGTATAACTTGTTAATATTTAAAGAGTTACAACAGAAAGCTAAGGTGCATCTGCTTAACTAAATAGTGAGTGAAGCACTCCCACGTGGGATACCCATGGCACCTGTACGGACTACTTCGATAATCGTATTATCTTTAAGTGAGTTTAGAAAAGCATCGAGTTTCTCAGGGCTACCTGTAGCCTCGATAGTGTACATTTTCTTGGTCACATCAATTATACGAGCGCGAAATATATCTACATTCAATTTGATAGCTGCACAGACTTCATTGCTATCAGCGCGAACTTTAACAAACATCATTTCGCGTTCGATGTGAGGATAATCAGATAGCTCCATTACCTTAACGACGTCAATCAACTTATTCAGTTGTTTAACGATTTGTTCGATAGACGCATCATTGCCTTTAGTAACAACCGTCATACGCGAAAGCGTAGGATCATCTGTAGCTGCAACTGTCAAAGATTCAATGTTGTAGCCGCGCTGTGAAAACAAACCAGAAACACGTGATAGAGCACCTGCTTCGTTTTCCATTAATAGTGAAATTATATGTCTCATACTCTGATCTTTTTTATGTTCTGTATTATCCATCATAATTATTTTTTGCTATTCGCATCATCAATCGCATCTTGTTTATTAAGATACATTTCATTATGGCCATAACCCGCTGGAATCATTGGATAAACATTACCTTGTTCTTCAACAACAAAATCAAGGAAGTGTAAGTTTTTCTTGTCTTCTACTGCTTCACGCAAAGCGTCTTCAACATCAGCAGGCTTATCAATACGTCTACCAATGTGACCGTAAGCTTCTGCTAGTTTCACGAAGTCAGGTAAGGACTGGTTATATGTCATGGCATAACGTTCTTCATAGAAAAACTCTTGCCACTGACGGACCATGCCTAAATAGCCATTATTCAGATTAATGATGTTCAGTGGTAAACCGTATTGCTTACAGCAACCCAATTCTTGAATACACATTTGAATACTACCGTCACCAGTGATACACGCGACTGTCTCATCATGATTAGCAAATTGAACACCCATCGCCGCAGGCAAACCAAAACCCATCGTACCAAGACCACCAGAATTAACCCAACGCTTAGGCTTATTGAAGCGATAGTATTGAGCCGCAAACATCTGATGTTGTCCAACGTCTGATGCAACAAATGCATCGCCATTAGTGACTTTACAAAGCATATCAACAACGTATTGTGCTTTGATAATTTCGTCGTCTTGTTCATAAGCTAGGCAATCAAGCTTTTGCCATTCTTTGATCTCATTCCACCAAGTATCAAACGCTGATTTATCAGGAACAATTTTTTGCTCTTTTATTTCAGCTAACATTGATTGTAAGACTTCTTTAACATCACCCACGATAGGATTATGCGCATGTCTATTTTTAGAGATTGATGCAGGATCAATATCAATATGAATCACTTTTGCGTCTGGTGAGAATTTCTTCAAATCACCCGTTACACGATCATCAAATCGCGCACCTACACAAATAAGTAAATCTGCATGATGCATTGCGCGATTGGCTTCAACCGTGCCATGCATACCCAACATACCTATGAACTGTTTATCGTTTGATGGATAACAACCTAATCCCATTAGCGTATTAGTCACTGGGAAGTTATATAAACGACCGAATTCAGTAAGTTCATTAGCCGCATTAGCGATGATAACTCCGCCACCAGCATAAAGAACTGGCTTTTTCGCTTCACCGATCATCTTGATTGCAGATTTAATCTGCTTCTTATTTCCTTTAACAGTAGGCTGATAAGAACGCATTACTAAATCTTTAGGGTAATCAAATTCTATTTTTTTAACCGCAGGATTTGTTAGGTCCTTAGGTATATCGACAAGTACTGGACCGGGACGACCTGAAGTAGCAATATGAAATGCTTTCTTCATCACGGGTGCAATATCTTCAATACATGTGACTAAGAAGTTATGCTTTACGCAAGGGCGAGTGATTCCAACGATATCGATTTCTTGGAAAGAATCTTTACCAATTAAATCTTTAGGGACATTACCCGAGATTACGACTAATGGAACAGAGTCCATATACGCATCAGCAATACCTGTTACTGCATTGGTAGCACCTGGACCTGATGTGACAATACATACACCAGGCTTATCGCTAGTTTTTGCATAACCTTCAGCAGCGTGTACAGCCCCCTGCTCATGACGAGCGAGTATGTGTCTTAGATCACCACGATTTTCAGCTTTATAAAGCTCATCGTATAAAAATAAAACCGCACCGCCGGGATACCCAAAAATGGTATCTACCTTTTCTGCTTTAAGACATTCTATGAATATCTCTGCGCCAGATAATTTCACCTAGATTCCTACCCTGCTTTTAAAACTAAAGTTCGACATAATAATACTAAAACATCATGAAATACACCCTGAAATAGACTGTATTTTCCTCGTTTTACTAATATTTAGAGATATTAAAGACCCCCCTCTACCTTTTGGTGAACTTTTCGTTTTGTTTTTTTCAATGAATAAGACCCCAAAGTGTTATCTAACAACAGATTTAGCTCTCTCATTATGTATGAAATACTATTAACCATTACTTTGCTTGTGCGTACTTTTTCCATTGATTATTCGAACAACAAACATTCATAAGCTATTTTTCAGTAAATATAAAAATAACAGACACAAAAAAGGCCACACAAAAGTGTGGCCTTTCTGATAAATATGGTGGCTATACCGAGATTCGAACTTGGGACCCCATCATTATGAGTGATGTGCTCTAACCAGCTGAGCTATATAGCCAAAAATACCAACTTGCAACCAACAGTAAATGAGCAAATTGCAAGGGGCGCTAATATAGAGATTGTATCACCGACTGTCAACTGCTGAAGGCGTAATTATTATGTAATAAATATTCCACAAAAGCAGACGTGATAGATAAAACATTTTATAATTGTCGGTTACCCTAATCAAAAATACTAAGATACATGAATCAAGCCACATTTGATCTTAATGCATTTAATGCATTACCTAAATTACAACGTTCTTTATTGCAATTAATTTCAATAATTTATGCGCCTGTTGCTGCTACACCATTAGCAAGTTGCGCGCATCGTTTAGGTATAAATGATCCTGTAATCAATGATAGTTTTACCTTACATAGTCTTCGTCCTGTTCTCGTTGATTTAATACATGACAATTGGCTAGAAGGAAGTCAGGGTAAATACCATTGCTCAGATGCTATGCGAGATGAACTTTTACTTACTGCTATTAATGATGGTGTGTTTGAAGAGTATTCAGCCCAAGTGCTGGCATCTTTTTCGGCAACAGAATCTTTTGGTCGAATTCTATGGCAAAGCGTTGAGCATGGCCTTTCGCATGCGCGAATATATTTGTTTCAAGGTAAAACAGATAAATTAAACCATACCTTAGACCTGCTTAATGAACGTTATCAATACAGAGAATCTGAACTGATCAATCCTGGTTTCTATCCTGCAACTTTTGGATCTCCTATAAACTCAAAATTACTTGATGCTTTATCTGATGCGATGTTTGGTGTTGCTTTTATTGGACTATCTGAACATGCTCTAGATAATTTATCTAAACAAACAGAGCTATGGGATCTGTTAGAAGCACGTAAAGTAAATATCCCTAACTTAGCTGCTTTTCAATTTCAATTATTAGAGCCACAAGCAAGATATAGCTTACTTGCTGGTATCTCAGAACTATTCCCTGAACTACCACAAGGCAAACACACTCAGTCAGGTGCAATGCTTGGTAATGAAACTATTGAGTATGATGATCGACATGTGTTTTGGTACATTGCTAATTCGGCTCGTCAATTAATATTAGGTAACATTGAAAGTTCAATTCAAGCGTATGACAACTCAACAGATGTGTACCGCGAGATATACAATAAACGTAAGAACTCGTTGGTGTTATATGGAAATGAATTTGAGAAATTCTATTTATTAGCATTATTAAGCAGTGGCGATAAACTTCACTTAGCGACTGCACAACGTGTTTTAAAGCAATTAGAAAAAGATACTGATCATAGTATTCTTGATGCCTACGCCGAAACACTAGCCACGGGTATATTTAATTATAATGCGCCTCTCAAAGAACTAGAAACTGGCATGTATAGCATGCTGTTTTATAGCTTGATTAAACACTGGTTAGGTCAGAAAGTTACAGATGGCGTTCAGGATATTTTAGAATCGAAATATAACTGTGCCGCTAGTGGCAACTATGATTGGCTTACTGCAGAGTATGCTCATGCGTTATCACTATTTGCTGATGAAAAGGGTGACCGTGAGAAGTACTTACAGGAAGCAAAGCAACTTCATCGCGAATGCCAAAGCATTAGTTTATTTGATTTAGTTAAGCCACAAGCAGAATGGGAACGTGCCCTAAATGCAATGAATCAGTTGGTTTCAACAGATACTAACGGACGCAAAAGTGATGCAGAAGAACGCATAGTTTGGATGTTAGATGCAGATCGTTATGGCGAGTATGCACTCACACCTAAACTACAAAAACGTACGACTGCTGGTGGTTGGACTAAAGGCAGAAACATCGCTCTAAAACGTCTAAAAAAAGAACGTCATGAATTACCTCCTTTAAGCGATCAAGATGTGGATATTGCCGCATCAATTTTCGAGCAACCAGATTATGATGCCTATTATCATCGTGGTCCTCAATTCACATTAGATATGAACTTGGCTTGGCCAAAACTAGTTAACCACCCTAACCTTTATTGGGACGGAGCAAGAAACACTCCGATAGAATTAAGCCAAGGTGAATTTGAATTACTAGTCAGTGAAGAAAGCGATAATTTACGTATCAGTTTTTACCCTCCCTTTGATGATAGCCAAGAAGATAGTCAATTTTTAATCGTTAAAGAGACTCCGACACGTCTTTGTATTTACCAAAAGAACGAGCAGGTAATGCGACTCAGTGAGATTATCTCGAATGGTATTGTAATTCCTCGTGAAGCAGAGAAAGATCTTCGTGAGACTCTAGGTACTTTAGCACCTATGATCAGCATTCAATCTGATTTAGAAGGTGTTGTAGATGCCGAAGCAATCCATGCTGATTCAAGAATTCATGCGAACTTATTACCATACGGGGAAGGCTTACGCGCTACCTTACGCGTCAAACCTTTTGGCGAATTTGGCGCTTATTATCCTCCAGGGCAAGGACGCGCAAAGCTTTCCGTCGAACATGATGGTCAACGCTTTAAAACCGAACGTAAACTCAACGAAGAAAGTGATTTATTAGATAATTTATTACAGCACAGTAAAATACTTGGTGAAGAGGATGAATTTAATGACGAATATTTATTAGATGACCCTCAAGAATGTTTAGAGTTACTTGAACAACTTTACGCCGAAGCAGAAAAAGGCTCTGATGAAGAGCCTGCTAAAGTGATCATTGCTTGGCCAGAAGGTGAAGTAATGAGAATTGCCTCACGTTTTGACACCAATAATTTACGTTTGAGTATTAGTCAAAATGGTGATTGGTTTCAATTAGATGGAACTATTTCCACCGACCCTAGCTTGATCTTATCCCTGAAGCAATTATTGAATTTATCTTCAAATAACAAAGGCCGTTTCCTTAAAATGGAAGATGGCCAATACATTTCATTAACTAATCAATTCCGCAAGAAACTAGATTCAATTCATCGTTATGCTGAACTAGATGCTGAAGGCGCAAAAATTAGCGGCTTAGCTTCACTTGCCCTCGAAGATTTGACCGATATGGTAGGTGAATTAACGGTTGATGATGCATGGCGTAAACACATTCAAAATATTGAAGAGTTAGAAAACCATAAGCCTATACTTCCATCTACCCTGAAAGCAGATCTTCGAGAATACCAAGAAGAAGGTTTTTGTTGGATGAGTCGATTGGCCAAATGGGGTGTCGGCGCTTGTTTAGCAGATGATATGGGATTGGGTAAAACAGTTCAAACGCTCGCTATCCTATTAGAACGTGCCAGCATGGGACCAGCATTAGTTGTTGCACCTACCTCAGTAAGTAATAACTGGGAATCAGAAATTCAGAAATTTGCTCCTACACTAAGACCCTTCTTTTATAGAGAAGGAAATCGCCAAGAGTTATTAGATAGAGCGAGTGAATTCGATATTGTGATTGCCAGCTATGGTTTATTACAGCAAGACGCTGAACAATTTATTGAGAAAAAATGGGCAACTATTGTATTAGATGAAGCTCAGGCTATTAAAAACATCAATGCAAAACGAACCAAGACAGCACATAAACTTCAAGGTGATTTTAAACTTGTAACTACAGGTACTCCAATCGAAAATCACTTAGGTGAACTTTGGAGTTTATTCCGTTTTCTAAATCCTGGTCTATTAGGCACTCAGCAACAGTTTATGCAAAACTTCATAACACCGATTGAAAAAGACGGTAATGATGATGCTCGCCAGCAATTAAAAAATCTGATCAAACCCTTTATTTTACGTCGAACAAAAACTCAAGTACTCCACGAATTACCACCAAAAACTGAGATTACAGTTGAGATTCCGTTGTCTGAAGGTGAACGTGCTATTTATGAAGCTGTAAGAAGCAGTGCTTTGGAAAGCTTAGCTAAGAACAAAGGCGAACAACAAGGTGGAGGTGGTGAGCACTTAAAAGTATTAGCTGCCATTACAAAATTACGTTTAGCGAGTTGTCATCCACAATTAGTAATGGCTGATTCGACCCTATCGAGTAGTAAATTGGATCGATTTGGACAATTAATTGAAGAGCTTCTTGAAACCAACCATAAAGCTTTAGTTTTTAGTCAGTTTGTAAAATACTTATCTATTATCAGAGCTTATCTAGACGAACGCGGCATTAAATACCAATATCTAGATGGCAGTACCCCAGTTGCACAACGTAAAACACGTGTAGATGCATTCCAAGCAGGCGAAGGTGAAATCTTCCTAATCAGCCTTAAAGCTGGTGGCTCTGGATTAAACTTAACCGCGGCAGACTATGTTATTCACATGGATCCTTGGTGGAATCCAGCGGTTGAAAATCAAGCATCTGACCGTGCACACAGAATTGGACAAACTCGCCCAGTGACAATCTATCGTTTGGTCGCTGAGAATACAATTGAACAGAAAATCGTTAAGCTACATGAACATAAGCGTGATCTTGCAGATAGCTTATTAGAAGGCTCTGATATGAGTGGTTCTATGAATGCTGAGCAGATGTTAGAACTAATGAGAGATAACTAGATAAGTTTATCTAGATTTAACTTGATAAATTGACTTTAAAAGACACCTCCCCACTTTATATATAATTCTTATAAAAGTGTTAGGGTGGGTAGGTGATGTTTTATAAATTTAATCTAAAATACCTTTAACCTTCGCATTAGCATATTTGTCTTCTTTGCTGATTTTACGAAGTTTATCTAGAGTGTAGAAAGGTAAATCTACGGCCATTGCATTCACGACCCATTTTGGAATATTACCACCGGGATCAATACTCATTTCGTAAATGACATTAACCTTATCTTTACCTTGAGGCGTCAGCAACCATCTACCATGCATATTCTCAATACGAACTTTTCCTGCAACTTTAGATAGTAATTTGGGCTCAGCACGCAATTTAATCTCTATTCGTTTATTACTTTTATTTTGCGAACGACTCGCTGAGATAACAGCATCTCTATCAGCTACTGGCCATGGCATATCAGTCACAACATAATTGACTATTTCAGTTTCACTTACTTGCTTTAGTAATTTTGCACTTCGACAATTATGCAGCCACCGTGGATAAGACCTTGTATCTTCGATAACAGTCAGTAATGACGACAAACTTCTGTTTACCGTCATGGTACTTTTGAAAGACTTGAGAGCAGAACCTGGGGTATTACGCAGGTAAATTTTAATGCCCTCTTCATCCTTATCTAAACGCCATTTCGAATTTGCTTCCACATATGTTGAAAATATTAGTGTAGAAAATAGAAATAATTTAAAACTATAAGCAAATAAACGCATACAAAGGTCTCTAAAATAGCATATCGAATATTAACTGAATGGCTGGAATTTATTTACCTGCATTTCAATCATGCCCGCATACATACTACTCGTATCACCTTCATAGACAATAGCAGAAGCTAATTTACTAGCCAGAATCGCATATTTCACTTTTTCGGGCATATCTGCGACACGCTCTTTAAATTGTGAATTTGCACCAATGGTGTGAGGCATATGCAAAAGCATGGCATTCAAATATTCAGTTTTATCTGATAGTTCTGGGTTTAATTGAAAAAAGTTGAATATCTTTGCGTAATGATCATTAATCTCACGACTAATATCAGTAGATATATCCGTATAACTTACTTGACCACTGCAATCAGCATAACGCTTCAAAATTAGCGATGCTTCTCTTTCTGACATTTGATTAAGAATTTCAATAACTTCTTCTACATACTGATCTTTATGCGATAGAAACTCCTCATCACTCATCAAAAGGTTAGCAATAATTTCATAGGATGAAGAGATAACACCACATTTGTTAGCCGAAGCATCACGAATAATCACCACCCCGCGACGCTGTAATTCTGCACGTGCCGCCGGTGTAATATATGAATTTGCCCCTTCTACAATACATCTTGAACTTGCATCACCTGACTTAGTGAAGAATTTATCGACATTATCAATATCTATTGTTTCAGGTCGACCGCCTGCAGGAATAAACAAATCAGCTTCAACCTCAAATGCTAAGCTATTGAATATCTTATAAAATCTATCATTAGACACCCACTCTTCGATAGCACCAGAAGCCTCCATCTGTAATCGTTTATACAGTACTTTTATTCCATCTTTTCGTGTTTCATTTCTATACAACAAGAAACCACCAGGATGTAATGATGATGTATCGTATGCATCAAGATCAGACTGTAAAATAACTTTTTTAAGAGCAGCGTGATCCAACCCATCTGGATCATATAAAGCACCAGAACCATCAATGATGAGTTTTATTTTCACATTTGGGCATCTTTCCAATAATAAGCGCATGCCATTACCAGCAACATCGCCATTTGGTCCACCCGTAAATTTCACACTAAATTCATCTTTATGCATATCAATGCCCAAAGACTTCATAGTAACCTCAGCAAAACGAATAACACCTATAGAAGTTACACCATAATCTTTATGGTTAATGCCTACTTGTTTACTGGACATTACACCAGGACCAAGTACATATCCGCGTTTAACTGACTGTTTTGCAATCAGCTCTATCATCACATCATGCATATTCTCATCTGGACCTAATTCTATAGGCTCATCCTGAGCATAATAATCAATAACTCTTGGGTCTCTAGCGGTACCATTATCAGTAACAAACAGATCAAAGAAAGCATTGATAAATGCCATTTGTAATTTATAGAGTAACTGTTGTTTTGAATCAGCGTCATCGGTCGAGCTGACTCTTAACAAGGCGACCATTTTTGAGCCACCTTCATATATATCTTTATTCTTTAGGTGTTGAGTATGAGCTAATACGTAATTTTCTTTGAATACGGTATTGCCGCTGGTTACATAGTTGTCGCGTCCTTCCGTAATAACCGTTCTCCATCCCCCTCTAGCAATATCCGAAAAGCCAATGTGGTATGCAATACCATCACGACCATAAAAGAAGGTAATTCTGAATGGACGGTCGATGGGCAAATCTTCAGTGAATTTATCATCTAAAGCTTCAAGATAAGCAGGATCGACTCTAAAAGATAAGGCATGCTTCTCTGCAACAAAGAAATTAGTTTTAAGCGTGTGTTTTACGAATAACAAACCACAATGGAAAATAGTGCGACGATATTGGTCTAGGTTTTTTCTCCCTGAGTTAAAGTTCTCAATACCTAAAACTGTTTCTTCTAAACATTCCTCGTATTTAGATTCACGATCTTCTTGATTCGGATCAAAACGCAGGTGAAATAATTTTATCAATTGCATGGTGATATCAGGATGATAATGAAATGCTCGCATAATCCCGTCATTTGCAAAGCTATCAGGATTGTTATGGGATAAATTGGTATGACAAAAGCCAATCATTGCATCGATTAAAGTAGCATCCTCACCCGTCGTAATTCTTGGCTTAACTAATGATCGATACGAACGTGAAGAAGAAGACAGAATTTGTGTGTTATATATTTCACGTTGCAAGTTCCGATAAAACTTACTGTCTTTTACAATGACTGATTTATCTCGTAAACGCACATAGAATGTTGACAGAAAGATTGGATAGAGACCATTACTCAGAGTAAGGCTGTATGAACGCCTAACCGAGACATCCATTCGATTAAATACTTCCATTAACTGTAATAAGTAACCAGTAATTGGCGGATTGGAAGTACCGAGAAGAATTCGATACTCTCCAGCTTCCGTCTCATCATCAATCGTCTCTAAATCCAGATGAATACCATCATTACTTTCAGTTTGAGCATATAAGTTTAATAAACGAGCAATACGAGTTGTTTGTGAAAAACGAACATATTCAGGATTATTCACTAGCAGTATTTTTAATAGCTCTGATGTCTTTGAAAGATCAAAACTAGGGAATTTTTTTTCTAATTCAGCTTTAACATCTGACAACATCTCACTAGGAACTTGTTCTGATTTTAACAGCTCTGATACTTCTTGATCGCGTTTACGCGCATAATCAATTCTTAATACTTCCAAATAATTTTCAGTGTTTGGAACCGTTGATGATGAAGTAGTTACCTCTGAATAAGATATTTCTTTATCCGATAATTCTTGAATCGATTCGTATAAAGAACCACTTTTATCCAATTGCGATAGCATTGTGATTTCAGGCTTATCAACCAATAATAAACGCTTGTGGTAGTCCATTTTATGTAGGTTTGTCGTAAGCAATGAAAGTGCGCCAATTTCGGCTCTATTCAATGTAAAGAACATGCTATGCATTTGTTCTTTTAACCAATGTAAATTTTCATCGGTTTGTGCGACATTGGTTTTTATTTCAGAGGTTATTTTCTGTGAAACAGCATTGCTGTTTTCATCGAAGTTCATACGAAGTTCCTGATTAGTGTTTGTAGGCAGATGGATTAAATATATTTATATGGACATAAAATATGAAAAAGAAATCTTAAGGGACTAATACAAGCTATTCAAGAGTTAAATACTAAAAGATAGCGAAACAATTTTTTATTGTATAAATCAATTAATAACCGAAGATAATTCTGAAAAAATATCATTTACCCAATGAATATTAGGACTGTAATATCCTTATCCTTAAGCTATTAAAAGCATATTAATTTTATTGACTCCTTATATTAATAAGCATGAACTGTGCATATCAATAAACTTAAACAAATCTTTATAAAGCGTTCTCGTTAATTTGTTATTCACTCTAGTCTGTCATAATTACATAACTATTTAAAACCTTACGAGTCTAGATTTCATATGTCTAAAATTATTTATAAGATCAATAATAAACAGATGTTTAAAACGATTACTTTAATCAGTTTAATAAGCCTAACTTTATCAGCATGTTCAACACAACAAGTTATTGGTGCGGGCGTTACCATTGCAAAAGTACCAGTAAAAGCAGCAGGTAGTGTTGCCGGCGCAGCAGGTGGAGTCGTAGGAGGCACTGTGGGTGGTTTAGTTGCAGGAAGAACAGGCGCAAAATATGGAAAAATGGCGGGACAAAGAGCAGCTAAAAAAGCGATACCTTAAACTTAACAATAGTTTTATTGGCAAAGCCAACTCTAAATAACACCCCCCCACCTTATGATGTTTTAGTTCAGACTTCCTTCTGTTCAAAATAGTTTTTGCGAAGGACAATTTTTTAAAAACTATTGATTGTCTCTTAAACGTTTATTATTTAGATATGGTTTTGTTATTTTTTAAATAGTCCAAAGCTTCATCATAACTTCCTTTAAAACATACACGATCATGTTTATTTGCACTTTGGTAATCATACATAGGGTCGTAATATTCAACTAATAAAGCATTCACTACAGGAATAAATCCTGTAGTGGAGCCAGACTCTTTTCTATTATCAATAGCTATTTGCATTTGCTCACGTGCTTGTTCGTATCTAACTCCGCCCAAACGTTTTTTAATTTTATCGAGGCTACCTAATAAGTGTTTAGAGAGCTCTAACTCGCCCTGCTCTTCACCATAAACATCATTAAATGATTCTTGAGTATCTAAAATATACTCATCAATACTCACTTTGTTTCGTTCTTCTTCAGAAACTTCTAACATGACTAATGGTGAGTTCTGCATTGCTTCATGAAGACATGGTGGTAAACCTACAGAACCAACATTGCGGGCTTCATCTTCAATCACTATCACTTTATGTCCAGCCGCTTCTTTTTTTAGTAGTTCGATAGCCAAGGCATTTTCAAAATTAATTTGAGTGGGTTGTGGCGTTGCTGTTGGTCCAAATGCAGAACCACGATGATTGGCTAAGCCTTCAAGATCAATACTATTATCTAATTGCTTAAGTAATCGAGTTTTACCTGATCCCGTTCGACCACCTAAAATTATCATAGGCATATCTTTACTAATACGTTCAATCGTATCTATAAGGAATCGGCGAAGTGCTTTATATCCACCCTCTACTCGCGGGTATTGAATATCAGTTTCATCAATCAACCATTGTTGAGATATTTGTGAACGCAATCCTCCTCTAAAGCAATAAAGGACACCCCCCCACTTTTGAGGTGTTTTATTATCACTATGAATACCTTCACTTTGATCAACAAGATTATTTCCACACCCTGAAAAGAACTCAGCCCATGCTTGTTGACGCTGCTTGCGATCATCAGGTGTTACTAGTTTTGCTCCAAGTAATATTGCCGCATCTTGGCCTTGCTCTTTGTACTCAATACCGACAGCTTCGCGTTCTACATCTGTCATTAAAGGTATATTAACCGCATTTGGAAATGCACCCAGTTTGAACTCAACAGGTGCGCGGACATCTAACAACGGTACATCATTTAAAAACAAAGCAGCGTAATCATCCATAGTAGGATGATTACCTTGGGGAAGACCTTCTAATTCTAAATCAGTCATTTATGGTTATAAGCTCTGCTGAAGTATCTTTATCTGTAAGCTGCCCGATGACTTCTAAAGCTAAACCTTCTGCAGCAATAACATCTAAAAATAGTTGTTCATTTTTACCATCAACAGCTACTAATAAACCTCCACTCGTTTGAGGATCACAAACAATGGATTGTTGAATAGATGTCATAACTGAAATTGTATGGCCATAGCTTTCAAAGTTGCGTTGTGCCCCACCCGGTGAACAACCTTGCTCTAAATAGTCCATTACATGTGGCAATAAAGGCAATTTAGAATAAGAAATTTCAGCTTTTACATCACTACCTTCGCATACTTCACGTAAATGACCACCTAACCCGAAGCCAGTAACATCCGTTAAAGCTGTTACACATTCAAGTTGAGCTAGTTTTTCACCAATAATATTCAATTTACACATAGAATCAGGCGCAATATGAGCATGTTCTGCTTTTATGAGTTTCTTTTTTTGTGCAGTAGATAATATCCCAACACCAAGAGGCTTAGTCAAATAAAGCTTATTGCCTGCCTTAGCTGTTGAGTTTTGTTTAACTTGATGGCTCGGCACTGTTCCTGTAACAGCTAATCCAAAAATTGGCTCTGGCGCATCTATACTGTGACCACCTGCCAATGACATCCCCGCATCTTTACAGGCTTGTCTTCCACCCTCGATAACTTGCTGACCTACTTCTGCGGGTAATTTATCTAATGGCCAGCCAAAAATAGCAATTGCCATAATCGGTTTTCC